>DAOWHI010000087.1 GCA_030641505.1 Gemmatimonadota bacterium
GGCGGTCGCGAACAGCTCACCGTTGAGGTAGAACTCCGCTTCCAGGGAATCGTCCGATCCCTCGATCTCGATGACGACTGACTGGTCCCCGTAATGGACCTCGAGTCCGATCTCACCGGCATCGAGCTCACCATCGATCGACGCGTCCACCCGGAAATGGCTGGATGCGTTCTCCAAGTGCACGTCGAGCTCGAACTCGTTGGCACCACCCTCGGCTCCGAGATCGAAATCGAGCCGATCGTCATCTCCTTGAACGAACCCCCCGATGTCGATCGAGCCGGATCCGTTGTCGCCCTCGGCGCGAACCGAGTAATCGAGGAACGTGCGGCCTTCATTGACGACCTCGAACCTGAGATCGATACCATTCACACCGGCGCCGTTGTCGATCAGATCGGCATGACCGGTTTCACGCGCGATGTCAGGCTCGCCGATGGAACTCGTCGCGTACAGGATCAGGCGGATCCCATTCGCCGGGGCGCCGGTGCGCAGCGGATCGGCGACGTATTTGTTTTGATCGGGATCGTAGACAAACGTCATCCCGATCGAGCCGTCGGAGATCAGCTGATCGGCTCGGATGCCACCGTCGATCAAGCCACGGATCGATCGAATCGTTCCTGCCCGCGTCTCGGAGCGCGCTGGCGACGCAACCAGAGCTTCGAGCGTGCTGGGCTCGATCAAGAACCCGAAGTCACCCAACTCGATCGGCACGCTGAGCGCGCGAAAGCTCGCCCAGTCGTCGTCGGCAAATACCGCTTTGACACGGTTGAGCTCAGCTTTGGCGGTGGCCACATCGAGGGTCTCTTGCCCGGTCATCCCGACGGGACCCGCCGGACCGCCGCTGTTCTCAGAGCAGGCCCCCAAGAACCCAAGGAAAAGCACACCTGCGATGACTCGTTCTACGGTCGGCCTGACTCCACTGATCGTCATGAATGACTCCTCTTATCGTGATCGCAACCCGTGGTCGGGTACTACCCCGAACCCATCGATGAGTGTCACGAGGGGCTGAGACATATGACAGAGACGATGCGGAGGCCTACAAGACTTGCGGCAGATTTTCCCAAAGGATGAAAGCTGCGACCGGGATCAGGAACAAAGCGAACGCTCGTTTCAGCGCCGTTTGCGGCACCCGCGCGCCGATCGCGCGTCCCACAAACGTCCCCAGGATTCCGAGTAGCAGAAACAACCCGATGACCGACCAATCGATCGTGAGACCCAGTTCCGACAGAACCCCCAGGTATTTGACGAAACCGCTGGCCGACTTGAGCGCGATGATCATCAGGCTCGTCCCGACGGCCAGGTGCATCGGTAATCCACCGAGAACCACGAGCGCAGGCACGATCAAGAACCCGCCACCCACCCCGACAAAACCCGTCACGATGCCGACAATCAGCCCGTCGAACCCGAGCTTCCAGATGTGCCGCTCGCCATGGTCGTTCTGGAACCGAGCGGGTGTCCGAAACATCAACCCGGCGGCCAGCAACATGACGACCGCAAACAAGACGAGTTGGAACGACCCGGAAACGAACTTCGCCAGCCAAGCGCCAGCATACGTCCCCGCCATTCCTGGGAGCCCAAAGAAAAGGACACTGCGCCAGTCGACGAGTCGTCGACGGGCGTAAAGAAGCGCGCCGGCCAGCGCGATTCCACCGACGATCCCGAGCGAACCGGCGATCGCGACTTTCTCGCTCTGACCTACGAAGTATATCAGCACCGGCACGGTCAGGATCGAGCCCCCCGAACCCAACAACCCGAGGCTCAAACCGATCGCAACGGCGCCGATCCAGGCTAGGAACATGCGACTCAGCCGCCTTCGGTCATCACGGTGGTCAGCCGTTCGATGGACGCTTCCCGAGACGAGAAATCGCCTACCACACGACCATGGCGCAGGATGACAAACCGGTCGCCCACGGGTGCCGCGTGGCGTGGGTTGTGGGTGATCAACACGATGCCGACCCCACGATCACGGGCCCGTTGTATCTGCTCCAACACGATCTCCGCTTGCCGCACGCCCATCGCAGCCGTCGGTTCGTCCAACAACAGCACTTTGGCTCCCAAGTGGAGTGCCCGAGCGATCGCAACGGCCTGGCGTTCACCACCTGATAGTGTGCCGACCGTTTGATCGGGGTCGTGAACCGAAATGCCGAGCTGTTGGAGCTGCTCCAGGGCAATTCTCCGACATCGTTGGACGTCAATCCGTCTCAGTGGGCCGTGGCCAACCGTCGGCTCGCTCCCCAAAAAGAAATTGCGCCACACCGACATGAGCGGGATCACCGCCAGGTCTTGGTGTACGGTCGCCACGCCATGTTCGCGCGCATCGCGTGGAGATGAGAAGGTGATCGGTTCACCGTCAACGCGGATCTCGCCGCGAGTCGGCGGGTGAACGCCGGCCAAAATCTTAACCAGTGTCGACTTCCCGGCCCCGTTGTCGCCCAACAGACACGTCACCGCACCCTTGTCGACCGTCAGCGATACATCTTCGAGTGCGGTCACGGCTCCAAACCGTTTCGATACGCGATCGGCTTCGAGCAGTGGCAGACGATTGGCGGTCACGCCGAGAGCGCTCGGTGTCGGAGCGCATGGTTGACAACAACCGCCATCAGCAGAACGATGCCCAGGAAGACCTGAAACCAGTCTGCGTCGACCCGGGTCATGACGATTCCTTGTTGGACCATGCCGAAAATGAGGGCACCCAGCGCCGCTCCAACCGCTGACCCATATCCACCCGTCAAGAGCGTCCCACCGATCACCGCCGCAGCGATAGCGCGAAACTCCTGCAATTCACCGCGCAGTACATCCGCCCCGGTGAAGCGAACCACTTGCAGGACCGCCACCAAACAGGCCGCCAGCGCGGTCACCACGAACAGTCCCATCTTGACGCGGTCCACCGGAACCCCCGCGCTGCGCGCGGCCTGCGCGTCTCCACCGGCCGCGAAGACCCAGTTGCCAAGCGGTGTTCTCAGCAGCACCCATGTCGCCACCATGATCAGCACCAACCACCAGACGATCGACACACGAAACACGCCGAACACATCGCTAGCGAACAGTTGTCGGGCCCCATCGTAACCGGGCATCGAGTCGAGCCCACCGAGTTGTGTGCGACCCGTCCAATGCCGGCTGAGCGCTATGGTAAGCCCACGGAAAGCAAACAGCGTACCCAACGTCACGATGAACGACGGCAAACCGGTGCGAACGACCAACAGGCCGTTGAGCAGCCCGATCAGAGCGGATAGCACGAAGACCGCGCCGATGGCCGGCCACAGCGGCCAGTCGAAATGGGTGGTCAAAAGCATCAGCGACATGGAGGCGAAACCGATGATCGATCCGACCGAAAGGTCGAACTCGCCACCGATCATCAGTAGCGCAACGGCTACAGCGAGGATGCCGAGTGGCGCAGCGGCGTTCGAGTAGGCGGCGATTCCAGCCGTACTCCGGAACGGTTCACCTGCGGCGATTGCAAAGAAGCCCCACACGGCGAGTGCGGCCGCCACCGCGCCGAGCTCAGGCCGCCGGGCGAGCGCGCGTTTCAACTGACCGCTGGTAGCCTAGCGGATGCCACGCGCCGACAGGTCGATCACGTCGGCGGCTGTATCCTGGGTCACAAAGCCGGGCCCGGTGCGAATGACGTCACCGCCACCAGGGATCGTCCCGGTCTCCAGGTACTTCACCAGGAACACGACCGGCAGATAACCTTGCAGATACTGCTGCTGATCGACGGCGAAAATCATCTCCCCGTCGCGAATCGCCTCGAGCACTTCGGGCGAAAGATCGAACGTCGCCAGCGGCACTTCACCGATCTTGCCGGTTTGGCGGAGCGCTGCCAACGCGGGGGCGGCGCCATTCGGACCCAGCGTCAGGATGCCGTCGATCGCAGGACCGCTTGTGATCGCGCCAACGATCCGCTGCTGGGTATCGTCTGGGTCGGCCAGGTTCACAACCAGCGCGTACGCAACGGCTCTGCGCTCACCCAACGCATCTCGAAAGCCCTTACAGCGCTGATCGAGGGCGGTGTTCCCAACTTCGTGATTGACACATAGCGCCTGGCGAACCCCGGCACGCGCTAGTCTCAGGCCACTCTCGTAGCCAGCCTCATACTCGGTCTGCCCGATGTGCGCCAGAACGCCTAGATCACGGTAAATGTCGCCACCCGAGTTTATCGAGACGACGGGCACCCCGGCACGAATGGCGTCGCGGATCGCCGCTCCCAGCGCGGCGCCGTCGGGTATCGAAACTACCAACCCGTCCGGTCGCGTCGCGATCGCGGCGGCGATTCGATCGCTCATCTCCACCATATCGAACTTGAGCGGCGCGTGGTACTCGACCGCCACCCCAAGATCGGCAGCGGCGTCACCCGCGCCGTTGATCACCACCGACCAGAACGGATCGCTCGATTGCCCGTGCGTCACGAAGACGATCCGGATCTCTTCATCTTTCGGTGACGGTTCGGGTTCAGAGCTCGCTGTGTCGGAGGATGACGCTTCGCCAACGACCGCGCTGTCCGTCGACTCGGTGCGATCGTCCGGCGAGTCCGCGCACGACAAAGCGAACGCGAGCATCCCGACCGTGACGATCGATATGCGCCTGGAGAGGGAATGCATCGCTCCCGAGTCTAGCACCACGGCGGCCGAGGGCTACTTGGGAATCTCAGGATGTGGCTACGTGGCGGGTGCGGCTAGCTCGCTGCTCCCGCCGGGGATGATGATCCACAACAGCAGGTAGACCAGAATGCCTGGAAACGCTACCGACAGGATCGACACCACGACGTAGACGACACGGAGCAGCGTCACGTTGAGCCCAAAGTGCTCGGCGATGCCGCCCACGACGCCGGCGATCATTCGATGGTCGGTGGAGCGCTTCAGTGGCGTGCTGCTTCTTCGCATGAAAAGTTCCTCCTTCCTCACTGTAACCTACGCCTCGGGCCCGCCCCCGGTTTCAGTCGAGTGGCGGGTCGCCCAGGTAATCTTGGAATCTCTGAAAGAACTCACCCACATGCAGGCCGTCGACGAGAGCGTGGTGAACCTCTACCGATACCGGCATCCGCTCGTCGCCGGGAGCGCCATGCCGGCGACCAAAGACGATCTTCGGAACCGAGTCTTCCGTGCCCCACCGCCTCGCATGTGAAAAGCTCGTGAACGCAACCCACGGGATCACCGAGTAGTGGA
>DAOWHI010000238.1 GCA_030641505.1 Gemmatimonadota bacterium
GGCTGACCGGCGAGCCGCTCGACATCGACCGCCTCCTCTACACCACCAAAGGCAAGCCCAGGATCTCGGTCGTCTCGATCGCGCGCATTGAAAAGCGAATCCGCAAGGCGCAACAAGCGGTCGAGCGCGAAGAGGAGCAATCGAAGCAACAAAAGCTCCAGACCGCGATCTCGGTTGGGGCCACCGTACTGGGTTCGATTCTGGGCCGCAAGACTCTAAGTCGCACCTCACTCGGTCGGGCTACGACCGCCGCGCGCGGGGTCGGCCGCACGATGAAGGAGGCCGGCGACATCACCCGTGCGAAGGAGACGGTTGCCGCCAAGCAACAGGAGTTCGAAAACCTCGACGCCGAATTCCGCGAAGAGATCGAAGCGCTCGAGGACCGGTTCGACCCGATGGCTGAGGAGCTCGAGGAGATCGAGGTCCGACCGCTCAAGAAGGACATCGCCGTCGGATTGGTCAGCTTGGCCTGGGTTCCGCACTGGGAGGACGCTCAAGGCAATCGAACCCCGGCTTGGGAGTGAGTCCGGCCGCGCGGGTCGCCGTTTTCGCCTCGGGTGGCGGCACGAACCTGGAGGCGTTGTTTGAGGCACTTGACACTCACCCGGCCGCGGAGATCGTGCTGGTCGCTTCTGATCGCGAGGGCGCGTTCGCGCTCGAGCGCGCGGCCCGGCGGGGCGTCGCCACGGCGATCGTCGCTCACGGCGACGGCCCATCGATCATCGAGTTGCTTGAAACACATGCCATCGGTTGGGTCGTTCTCGCCGGTTACTTGCGCATCGTTCCGCCCGAAGTCGTCCGGCGGTATCGAGGTCGCATGCTCAACATTCACCCCGCGTTGCTGCCCAAGTTCGGTGGTGCTGGGATGTATGGGGAGCGAGTCCACGCTGCCGTGTTGGCAGCCGGCGAAACCGAGTCCGGCGTGACCGTTCACCTGGTGGACGAGGTGTACGATCACGGCCCGATCGTCGCTCAGCGGAAGGTGACAGTGCAATCCGGTGACACACCGGAGCGCCTTGCCGCTCGCGTGCTGGAGGTCGAGCACGAGTTATTGCCCGAGGTCGTGATCGCCGCGGCCGAGGGGCGGATTCGAACGAAGGATGATCGGGCATGGATCGAAGATGAGTAACATCCGACGCGCGCTCCTGTCGGTGTGGGACAAGACCGGTCTTGTCGAGCTCGGGCGCGGTTTGGCCGGACAAGGCGTCGAGCTGGTTGCGAGTGGCGGCACCGCCAAGGCGCTCGGCGAAGCCGGTCTCGCGGTGACATCGGTGGATCAGCTCACTCAGGCGCCGGAGTTCCTAGGCGGTCGAGTTAAAACGCTGCACCCGGCCGTTCATGGCGCGATCTTGGCGCGCCGCGATCAACAAGCCGACATGGCCGAGCTCGCCGCACGCAGTATCGCGCCGATCGACTTGGTGGTCGTTAACCTGTACCCGTTTGGCGACGCCGAGACGCTGGGCGCGACCGACGAAGCGGCTCGCACCGAGCTGATCGACATCGGAGGCGTCACGTTGATACGAGCGGCGGCGAAGAACTGGCGCCACGTCACCGTCGTGACCGAGCGCTCGGATTACGAAGACCTGGTCGCCCAGATGGCGGTCGAGGGTCAGATCGCAACGGCGACGCGACGTCGACTTGCGGCCAAGGCGATGCGGCTGACCGCTTGGTACGATAGCCGCATCGCGGCTTGGATGTCGGAGGACGAGGACGGTTGGCCAGAGCGGTGGACAATCGGCGGGGAACTGGTTACCGAGCTTCGTTACGGCGAAAACCCGCATCAGGCGGCCGCGCTTTATGGCGATCGACCACCGCGCCCGGCCGATCTGACAGCGGTCGAAATCCTGCAAGGCAAAGAGCTCTCGTACAACAACTACATCGACGCGGAGGCTGCTCGACGTTTGATCCGCGACCTGTACGCCCTCGACCCGGCGCGCACCCACTGTGCGATCATCAAGCATACGATCCCGTGCGGGGTGGCGAGCGCCGACACCGCCTTCGACGCGTACACGCGAGCCTTGACTGCTGACCCGGTCTCGGCTTTTGGTGGGATCGTGGCGTTGACGAGCCCGGTCGACACCGCCTTGGCGAGCAAGTTGGTGGAGCACTTCCTGGAGGTCGTCTACGCGCCATCCTTCGAACCCAAAGCCCGCGAAGTGCTGGCCAACAAAAAGAACCTTCGGTTGCTGGCCGGACCGGTACCCGATTTCGACGAGACCGCTGGGGAGGTGCGACGCATCGCGGGTGGGCTCCTGTTCCAAGGACCCAATCTGACGTGGTTGCCGGCTGGTGCCGAGGTGGACGGAGAGCTGCGATGCCCCACCGTTGTTCAACCCACCGACGCTCAGTGGGAGGACCTCGTCTTCGCGTGGACGGTGTGTCGAGCGGTGGCTTCGAACGCGATCGTGCTTGCCAGGGAGTGCACCACGATCGGCGTCGGCGGCGGTCAGACCAATCGCGTTGGTGCGGTTGAGCTAGCGGTCAAGTACGCGCGTCAACTCGGCCACGAGACCACCGGCGCGGTGCTCGCCTCGGATGGTTTCTTTCCATTCGCCGACAACGTCGACGTAGCCGCGGGAGCCGGCATCGCGGGGATGATCCAACCCGGTGGTTCGCGACGCGACGATGAAGTGATCCAAGCCGCTGACAAGGCGGGTATCCCCATGGTGCTTAAGGGGATGCGACAATTCCGGCATTGACCGCTCAATAGGCCGCCCCTAAGTTCACACGCCGATGGTCAAGACCAAATCCCGCAAGCAGAAAGACAAGCCCGGGGCGTCATCCAAGGGACCGGCCGCCAAGCCAATTGGGGCTGGCACCCAAGCGCCGACGATATCGTTCTCCCGCATCAACGCGATCTACTTGGGCGCTGGTGCCGTGGCGATAGGGCTCGGGTTCTATCTGCTGGCGCAGGGTAGCATGACGCTGGCGCCGATCCTGCTGGTTCTCGGCTACTGCGTGCTTCTGCCGATCGGAATCATCAAGAAGTAGTTCCCGCCGAACGTTCAAGCGGGCTCGGTACCGTCTCGGCCCCACGCGCGAAGATCCCCTCCCAATCGACTCGTCCGGTCGACTGCATGAGCACGAAGAGCGTCAGGACTGCCCCGATCGTAACCGTCAAGCCGGTATACCCCTCGAAGAAGAAGGCATAACTGAACAGCACCAGGAACACGAGTTGAGCGCCACCGGCGTAGAACAGCGCCCGTTTCAACCCGCACACCAGCCGCAGATAGCTCACCACCAGGGTGATCGAAACGACGGACGCCAACACGAACGCACCGTTGATGTCCAAGTGGTCGACCAAGTACGCCAAGAGCAGGTGGAACGCGAAGAACGCTGCCGACAAGAAGAAGTAATGCATGGGGTGGAGGTTCATGTGCTTGAGTGCGCCCAGCATGACCAGGACGGTGACAAAGAACAGTAGCGAAACCGGTGCGAAGAACGTGATCCGGGCAGTCAGTGGACCCGGGTTCAATCGGTTCGGCAGATCGACCCCGATGTACTTACCGCTCACCAGATTGTCGAAACGCCAGGCGAGCTGCCAACCGCCCTCGCGTTGGACCTTGTTGGTCGGTGACAACGTGCCAGGCGGAAAGTCGAAATCGCCGAAGTCGGTGGTCATCGTGAGCTCGAAATCGCGCACCGTCGAGACGCCGCCGCCGGCGAAGTGGTAGTTCCAGGTGTCCAAACCGCGGGAGGTGTAACCGATCTCGACGTCGGCGTCTGCGCCCGGTTCCAGTTCGGCCAGGAACCAGACACCACGGTCGAGCTGGTCGGCGGGCGGCGCCTCCTGTCCGTTAACGCGGAACGAAAAGTCATCGTAAACCGAGTCCGAAGACGGGAAGGCGAACGCGACCTTGACCGGCCCGGTGACGTCCTCAGGCGCCTGGAATCGGTAGCTCCCATGAAACTGAACGGTATAGGTATCGTACCACAGCAGACCCTTGCGCCGATGTTCGAGCGCGAGGTCGGCCTTCACGCGACTGCTCAATAGCGGGATCGAGATCGTCTCACGGATCGTTTTCTCGACCTGGCGCTTGATAACCCGACCCTCCTGGTCGGTCTCGATGACTTCCTCGGTTACCTGACGTGGCAACTGATGTGAGACGTTGGGGGCGACCTGGCCATGGGCGCCGCCCCAGAGATGTGTTACAGCCTGTGAAAGCGCGTAGTCCGAGCTTCCGGTGCGGTGCACGACCGACGCTCCCAGCGCGAACCAGGCTACAGCGGTGCAACCAAAGATGAATGCAACGGCGAACAATCGGCGAACGGTCAACGGGCGCCTCCTTGGGTTGCGTGGATCGGCCTGGGTGGTTGGTCATCGTTGCTTGCGGTCGGCAGTGCGCCAAAGCGACGTTCACGGGTTCGGA
>DAOWHI010000173.1 GCA_030641505.1 Gemmatimonadota bacterium
CGACGCCGTCCTTGACGTAGAGATCGTGCAGATAGCGTCCCGGCGTGTCGGTGTGCCACTCGGCGACTTCACGCGGATTCGCGGGATCGCTGACGTTGATGATGTGGAGCGCGCCATCACCATCGTGTGTAGCGTAGATGTGATCGCCGTCGAAGAACGTGTTGTGGACGCCGCCCGGTACCGTCTCTGTGTACTCCGCTAGCACGGTTGGGTGCGCCGGATCCGAAAGATCGAGGATCGCTATTCCGTTGGCACGATTGGCCGCACCCTCGCGGCTGAAGACGCCGATCGTCGCATCTTGGTTGACCTTGACGTCGAGCACGTAGCGCGCGTCCGTTGTGACGCTGTCGGTCAGCACGGGATGCGTCGGATCGGTGACGTCGAACACCAAAATCGCGTTCGACTCTGCGGTCCCGAGGTACGCGTAGTCACGCCCATTGGTGCCGGTGAAAACCCGCAAGTCCCCGGTCATGCGATCGGTGACTGCGCCCCGACCCACGACCTTGAGATCGCGACGAACGGACCGCGGCTCGACCGTGATCACGTGTTGGGCGGTCTTGGTACCGAGCACGGCTTCGACGAGATACGTGCCCGGCTCATCGGCTACCAGTACCCCCTGGCTGTCGATCGACGCTCCGCCGGGTGACACGAACCATCGCGGATAGATCGCTTCTCCGCCGACGGTCAGACGTCCCACCTCACCGGTCCGAAGCTGCTCGGGCCCGCTGATCGCGAGTGCGCCCGATGGTGCCTGAGTCACTTCGATCGTCAGGCTTCCCTGGGCTCCAGCTCTCGCTGTTTCCTCGGTCTCCAATGCAGCGGAGGCGGAGCGATGACTGGCGCTCACCGCAACCTGCCCCGCCGAGTGGGTGACCAGGTTGCCGAGCGGATCGATCGTCGCTACCGATGGATCGCTGGTCGACCATACGAAATCTGTGACGTCGGCTGCCAAATCGTCACCGGAACGGGTCCGGGCGGTTGCGGACAGCGGGATCACGCCGCCGGCGGCTACCGTGGCCGGCAACGGGCCGACGTCGACGGTCATTGCCGCAGCCGGGGTTACGACGACATCGACCCGAGCGATCGCCCGGCTCCCGGCTCGGAAGACGAGCTGGCCCTGGCTCGGTGGCCCGCTGGCGAATCGGCGATTGTCGATCATCTGGCCCAGCCCCATGCTGGTCACGAAGCCCTGGACAGGCGCGTCGGAGATGACGTTGCCGGATGCATCGTAGGCGGTGATTGAGAACGAGACCGTGTCCCCGGAGGCGACGGAAACGGTCGTCGGTTGGACGTCGATCCGGTCGACTTCCTGGGCGATCGATGGCGAAGCGAGTGCCAGAATTGGCAAAACGGCGATCAACGGCCGCATCATTCGGGGCCTCCGCGAGTCATGGTCTCAATGGCAGGGATCGTGAATGCGGGCATAACCTATGCGTCTACAAAGGTGAGGACGAGCACGGCCACGCTAGCGCTCAATCGATCTTGTTGGGGAGTAGCTCAACCGGCAGAGCGCCGCGCTGTTAACGCGGTGGTTGCAGGTTCGAATCCTGCCTCCCCAGCCAACTAGCGGCGATCGACCCACTTTGGTGCGGTGGGTGACTGGTAGCGCTCCATTCTCTCGAGCAAAGTCCGGGGTTCGGTTTCGACGATGACCATCGTGCGGTGCTCGGCGCCAAGGAAGCGATGGTCGACGGCGTGATCGAGGAACGCCACCAGCTGATCGTAATACCCATCGACGTTGAGGATCGCACACGGCTTCCCGTGATACCCGAGCTGAGCCAATGTCCAGACTTCGGCGAGTTCCTCGAGCGTTCCGATGCCGCCCGGCAGGGCCACGAACGCGTCGGAGATCTCGATGATGTGTGCCTTGCGGGCATGCATCGTGTCGACGATGCGAAGATCAGTCAGCCCGGCGTGGGCCAACTCCAAGTCGGCCAGCGCCTCTGGGATCACGCCCACCACCTCGCCGCCGGCGTCGAGCGCGGCGTCGGCCAATGCCCCCATCAGCCCAACGTCCCCGCCGCCGTACACCAGGCCTAGGCCACGCTCAGCGATCAACCGCCCCATCGCTTCGGCCGCGGCTCGGTATGAGTCGCGGCGGCCGTAGCTCGAGCCACAGAAAACGCTTATTCGCTTCATCGATTTAGCGCGCCTCGGCGCTATGAAATCGGCCGATCTCCGGTTGGAACCCACTTGTGGATCCATAGGCCGGAGTTGAAATCGGCCGAGAAGATCTTGTCGTCGTAGTACATCGCACCCCAGTTCATCGGCGTGTTGGGGACCCGGACATTCTCAGCGGCGCCCGTGAGATAGAAATCGATCTCGCGACCCTGCTCATAGAGGTCGCCGCGCAGCTCACCCGAAACGTCGAGCGCCCGCAACCCCGCGTTGTAGTAGCCGATGTAAAGCGTTTCCTGGTCGTCTTCGATCCACAGGTTGTGCGCGCCTGCCTCGGGCACCTCGTACTTGGCGACTTCGACCGGGTTCTCGAGATCGGTCACGTCGAAGACGTGGACGTAGCCCGTCGGCTGGAACGGTTTTTCGGCGTCCCAGTCGGGCGGGAAGATCTCGTCGCCGGTGAACACATAATTCCTCCACCGCCAGGCGACGTGAGTGTTGCCTTGGGGGTAGTAAACCCGCGATACGAACACCGGTTTGGTCGGCGTGCCACCCTTGCCAGCACCGCCCAGATCGAGGATCACCAACCCGTCATCCCAGTAAGACAGATACGCGATCCCATCCTTGATGAAGATGTCGTGTAGCACACGGTTCGGGTTGTCGATCCCCCAACGACCCACCTCGCGCGGGTTGTCGCGATCCGAGACATCGATGATGTGCATGTCACGGGTGCCCCCATGGGTGGCGTAGACGAGATCGCCGACGATAAAGACGTTGTGTACGCCGCCCGACACGGTTTCCGTATACTCGCTGATGATCGTCGGGTGCAGCGGATCCGCGAGGTCGAGGATCACGATCCCGTTCTTGCGGTTGGCTGCTCCCTCACGAGTCATGACCGCGAAACCGGCGTCGGCGTTCACCTTGACGTCGTTGACGCGTCGCGCGTCGACCTCGATTGAGTCGGACAGGACTGGGTTTGCCGGGTCCGAGATGTTGTAGACACGGAGCTTGGTGTCATGGTAGCTGCCCACGTAGGCAGCGTTCTTGTACAACCAAAGATCGCCCGTGTGAGCCGCTGCCAGCGCACCGTGACCGATTAGCTCGAGTTTGCGGTCGAACTCGCGTTGATCAACCAGCAGCTTGGTGAGCGCCGTGGATCCGGCGAACTCGGCTACGACGGTGTATTCCCCGGCCTCCTCGGCCACGAACGTCGCGCCATCGGTAACCTCGGCGCTGCTGCCTCCGATCACCGTGAAGCGTGGGAATGAGCCGCTGGGTAAGGGCTGGCCGTCGAGCGTGGGCAATAACCGGTACACGTCACCGGTACGGATGGCGCCCAACCGCGCGGCGAGGGTTAGGTCCCCGGTCGGAGCCGCCGAGACGGCGATCCGCTGCGTCGCCGACGTCGGACCGATCTGGGCGGTGATCACTGCGGTGCCCGGTTTCTTGGCGACCAAAAAACCGCTCATGACTTCGGCCACCGTTGGGTTGCTCGAGCTCCAGCTGATATCGGAACGCCATACACGGTGCCCCAATCGATCGTAGGCTTCTGCCTGTAGGGGCATCCACGAGGTTGCCACGACCGATGTCGTCGGCAGTGCCAGTTCGATCGAAGAGGGTGGCAACCGCCGCACGGCGACTGGAATGGAGGCATGCTTCTCGCCCGCCATGACGCCGATCGTCCGTTCACCCGCCGAGTATGCGACGAAGGTGCCGTTGGCGTCGATTGTCCCCACCTCGTACGACGTAAACCATTGCATCGACACGTCGATGGCGTTGTCTTCGCTATCGTATGCGGTGGCGATCAGGCGAACCGTATCGCCAACCGACGTCTCGACCGCGCTCGGCTGGATCTCGATCCGGGCCACGTCCTGGGCCATTGATGGCCCGGACCATGCAAGGAATATCGATACGAGCATGAGGAGCTTTCTGGACACGACGACCTCCGGTCAACTTGGAAGAGTGAAGATAGGGTACTGATGCGGAGAGAAGATTCTAGAACGACCGGCCTTGAGTCGCCACGCCGCGAGAGCTCGAGGGGCTGGCTTCTCGCGTACGCCGCGGTCTGTGCAGCGCTGTTGATGCCACTGTACGTCTATCGGGCAAGCATGCTACTCAGAGGCGCCTTCATCGAGTCGCTGCCGGCGCTGATTCTCGTCGTTGCTTTCGCCCTGTCGATCGGCGTCGCCATGGCTTTATGGCGCTCGGGGGAGCGCTTTGTGCCTTGGCTGATGCTGGCGACTCTGTGTTTGGTGTTGGCCGGCGAGGAGGCAGATTGGGGACGCGAGGCGGTGATGGGAAGAGTTCTCATCCCGGCCGCCGACAGAGGGGATTTCCACAACTGGTTGGTGGACCAAGTCGGGGCCCGACTCGCGATCGTGGACTGGACTTCACGGTCCGGGATCGTGGTGGCGTTGATCATCGGGTTGGTCGCGACCGGCGCCGTTCTTCTGGCCACATTGAAAGCGATACGGGACGCTACGATCGGGCTACCTCAAGGGTTCTTGCTTATCGCCGTCGGCTGGGCGCTGTTGGCGGTAACGGTCGACTTTCTGGATCTAGCCCTGGACCACTTTTACAATCGCGTCGGGATCTACAAGTGGGCGATCGAGGAGTCTTCGGAAATCATGGCGGTGACCGCGATCGCGTTTGCCGCGCTAGTACGCGGGCACCGACACTGGCGAGGCGGCTAGGCTTCCCGCGCCCTGAGAGTCCGCAGCACGTATGGTAGGATGCCACCGTTACGGTAGTAGTCGAGCTCGACCGGCGTGTCGAGTCGTGCAACCACTTCGAACGTTCTGCGATCATCGCCCGACTCGACGATCACCTCGAGCTGCTTGCCGGGCGACAGGTCAGCGATCCCGCGGATGGTGAACGTTTCTTCGCCGGTGAGACCAAACGTCTCTGCGTTGTCACCGGCCCCAAACTGAAGCGGTAGAACGCCCATTCCGATCAAGTTGCTGCGGTGGATGCGCTCGTACGAGTCGGCGATCACCGCGCCGACACCGAGCATAAGCGTCCCCTTGGCGGCCCAGTCACGCGACGACCCGGATCCGTACTCTTTGCCAGCGATCACGATGAGCGGAATACCTTCAGAGGCGTACTGGACGGCGGCCTGGTAGATCGTCATCTCCTCGCCGCTCGGTTGGTGACGCGTCCAGCCCCCCTCCGTTCCGGGGGCGAGCCGGTTGCGGAGCCGGATGTTGGCGAACGTTCCGCGCATCATGACCTCGTGGTTGCCACGTCGAGAGCCGTAGGAGTTGAACTCCTGCGGCTGAACGCCGTGTTCGATCAGCCACTGACCGGCCGGCGACTCGGCCGGAATCGAGCCGGCCGGTGATATGTGGTCGGTCGTAACCGAGTCGCCGAGCAGGGCTAGCACCCGCGCGTCCTCGATGTCGCTCGGCAGTATCGGTTCGGCCGGGATCTCGCTTAGAAAAGTCGGCCGTCGGATGTACGTCGACTCGTCGGTCCAAGCGAACCGGTCGCCGGCTGGGATCTCCAGCGCATGCCAGCGCTCGTCGCCTTCGAATACCTGCGCGTATTTGGCGCTGAACTGTTCAGTCTTGACCGCCGATCGAACGGTGTCGGTGATCTCCTGCTGTGTAGGCCATATGTCGCGCAGGTACACGTCGTTGCCCTGCTCGTCCTGGCCGAGCGGCTCAGCCGTCAGGTCGAGATCCATTCGCCCGGTGAGTGCGTAGGCCACGACGAGCGGCGGCGAAGCCAGGTAGTTGGCCTTTGTATAAGGGTTGATCCGGCCCTCGAAGTTGCGGTTGCCCGACAGAACCGAGCACGCGACCAGATCATGTTGGTGGATCGCGTCGCTGATCGGCTGGGGCAACGGTCCGCTGTTCCCGATGCAGGTCGTGCACCCGTAGCCGACGAGGTGGAACCCCAACGCCTCGAGATCGTCCATGAGGCCGGCCTCCTTCAGGTACTCGGTGACGACCATTGAACCCGGAGCCAGACTTGTCTTTACCCAAGGCCGGGTCTGAAGCCCGCGGGCGACCGCGTTTCGGGCCAACAGACCCGCACCGATCATGACCGAGGGGTTCGAAGTGTTGGTACAGCTCGTGATGGCGGCGATGACCACCGAGCCGTGATGAAGATCGAACGTGGTTGCTGCCGCATCCGGATCTTGGGTCTCACACGTCACCGAAACGCACGGGGATGCCGCGACAGCGACCGCCGGCTCGTCGGGACCGCCGCCCTCCCCCTCCCAGCGGTTCGTCGCCCGCTCGCTGGCATCGTTGCCGCCATCGACGCCAAACATCTTGGTGAGGTCGAACCCGAACGTCGCCTTGGCGTTCGACAGCACGATTCGCCGCTGAGGGAGCTTGGGTCCTGCGATCGACGGCTCGACTGTGGCCAGGTCCAGCTCGAGCGTGTCCGAGTATGCAGCTTCAAGCGCGTCCGTGGTATGAAAGAGGCCTTGCTCCTTCGCGTACGCTTCGACCAGTGCCACCCGCTTGTCATCGCGGCCGGTGAACCGCAGATACTCGAGAGTCTCTTGATCGATTGGGAAGATCGCGCAGGTCGCCCCGTACTCGGGTGACATGTTGCCGATCGTCGCCCGGTCAGCGAGCGATAGCGAGCCGATCCCCCGGCCGTAGAACTCGACAAACTTCCCGACGACATCCCGCTCGCGGAGCATCTCTGTCACTCGAAGGACAAGGTCCGTCGCTGTCGCCCCCTCGGGGAGGGTGCCGCGGAGCTTGAAGCCGACGACTTGCGGTATCAGCATGGCGATCGGTTGGCCGAGCATCGCCGCCTCGGCCTCGATGCCGCCGACCCCCCAGCCCAGGATCCCGAGTCCGTTGATCATCGTCGTGTGGCTGTCGGTCCCGACCAGCGTGTCGGGGTAGGCGCACCGCTCACCGCCTGTCACATCGTCAAACACGACCCGACTTAGGTACTCGAGGTTCACTTGATGGACGATGCCCGTATCCGGTGGGACGACCCGAAAACCGTCAAAAGCTGTCTGCCCCCAACGCAGGAATGCGTACCGTTCACGGTTCCGCTCATACTCGCGCTCGGCGTTGATCAGAAAGGCCGCCTCGCGGCCATAGGCGTCGACCTGGACCGAGTGATCGATGACGAGATCGGCTGGCACCTGCGGGTTGATCGCTGCTGAATCGCCGCCCATCTCCGCCATCGCGTTGCGCATCGCGGCGAGATCGACGAGTGCAGGCACACCGGTGAAGTCTTGGAGCAGCACCCGGGTCGGTGTAAACATGATCTCGCGCGACGGTTCTGCGGTCGCATCCCAGCTCGCCAGCGCTTCGATGTCGCCATTATCGACCACGTTCCCGTCTTCGTAGCGGAGTAGGTTCTCGAGCAGAATCTTGAGCGAGTAAGGCAGCCGCGAAACGTCGAGTCCCCGTGTCGCCAGCGCTGGCAGGCTCCAGATCGAGTACGCATCGCCGTTGACGGACAGGTGCTTGCGGGTTCCAAATGAGTCGTTCACAGAGCGGAAGATAGCACCTCCGGAAAGTGCTGCGAGCGATTAACTTGGTGGCCGTGCCGCCCGGTAGCGGTGGATCAGCGCATTGGTTGAGCTGTCGTGGGCGAGTGTCGGTTCCGCCGGTTCCTCCAGCTCGCTGGCGATCTGCCTGGCCAACACCTTCCCGAGTTCGACGCCCCATTGGTCAAACGAGTTGACGCGCCATATCGACCCCTGCACGAAAACTTTGTGCTCGTAGAGCGCGATCAACGCGCCCAATAACGCGGGTGAGAGCCGCGTGCCGAGAATCACGTTCGTGGGTCGGTTGCCAGGGAAGGTGCGGTGCGGGATCTGGGATTCCGTCACTCCCTCAGCGCCGACTTCGTCGGTGGTTTTCCCGAACGCCAGCGCCTCGGCTTGTGCGAACAGGTTGGCGGTCAAAAGATCGTGGTGTCGACCGCTAGGGTTCAACGGCTCGAGAAAACCGATCAGGTCACAGGGCACGAGCTTGGTACCCTGGTGGATCAGCTGATAGAACGCGTGTTGCCCGTCGGTTCCAGGCTCGCCCCATACGATCGGACCGGTCTGATAATCGACCTGTGACCCGTCGAGGTCGACTCGCTTGCCGTTGCTCTCCATGTCGAGTTGCTGCAGGTAGGCCGGCAGCCGGGCCAGATAGGTGTCGTAGGGCAGCACGGCGTACGATTCAGCGCCAAAGAAATCGTTGTACCAGATGCCCAACAGTCCAAGGAGAACGGGCAGGTTGTGGTCGAGCGGTGCGCTCCGGAAGTGGTCGTCCATAGCCCGGAAGCCGGCGAGGAACTGGGCGAATTGCTCCGGCCCGATGGCGATCATCAGCGACAACCCGATCGCCGAGTCGATCGAGTATCGTCCGCCGACCCAATCCCAGAAACCGAACATGTTATCGGTATCGATACCGAACCGACGCACCTCTTCAGCGTTGGTCGACAACGCCACGAAGTGGCGCGCCACGGCGTCTCGATCGCCAAGCGCGGTGAGCAGCCACGCTCTCGCCGTTTTGGCGTTGGTGAGCGTCTCCAGCGTGGCGAAGCTCTTGGACGCAACGATGAACAGCGTCTCGGCCGGGTCGAGGTCACGCACGCTCTCGGCGAAGTCGGTGGCGTCGACGTTGGATACGAATCGATGCGTTAAGGCGCGATCGCTGTAGTGCCGAAGCGCGTCGTAGGCCATGACCGGGCCCAGGCTAGAGCCACCGATCCCGATGTTGACGACGTTCCGGATCGGTTTTCCGGTGTACCCTTTCCAGGAGCGATTCCGAACCTGGTTGGCGAACGCGGCCATCTGGTTGAGTACCCGATGGATCTTTGGCACCACGTTCTCGCCGTCGACGATGATCGAAGCATCGCGAGGCGCGCGGAGCGCGATGTGGAGAACGGGGCGATTCTCCGTCGTGTTGATTCGGTCGCCACGGAACATCGCGTTGATTCGTTCCGCTAGTGCAGCGGATTCCGCGAGTTCAAGGAGCAGTCCCAGAGTCTCCCTTGTAACGCGGTTCTTGGAGTAGTCTAGGTACAGACCCGCGGCTTCACCGACCAGCTGGTCGCCACGACCAGGGTCTTCGGCAAACAACGCCCGTAGATGGAGCTGCTCGATCTGCCTGAAGTGGGCTTCGAGTGCACGCCAAGCTGGAAGTTGCGTCAGGGAGGGTATGGTTTCGCTCAATGTCGCCTCAACGTTATCGAAGCCATCCTTGCGGCGCTCATGAAGGTCTCTAGTTTGCGGTTCGTGCGTTTACGCTATTCGATGATCATCGTGATGACGATCCTGCTGGTCGGCGAGCGGTCCGCTCAGGCCCAGCATCGACCGCTCCTAACGGAGGATCCGCTGCCGATCCGCCCCGGTCAGTTGTTGATAGAGACGGGAGTCAGCTACGAGCACCGCGCCAGGTTCCCGCTCTCAGGTCTGGAAGGCGATCTGATAGGGGTCCCGTACTTCGGCTTCAGCATGGGCCTAAGCTCGATTGCTGAGTTTCAGGTCGACTCGGGGTTCAACATCTTGTTTGTCGACGCGGCGACAGAGGCACCGCTGGCCGAGAAACTCGACTTCACCGGCGACACAACTACCGATATCAATGATCCAGTAATAGCGACCAAGATCTTGCTCCAGCAGGAAACCCGCCGCGCGCCGGCAATCGGTTTTCGCGTCGCTACTCGACTGCCGTCGGCCAGCAACGAAAACGGGCTCGGGAACGACACCTTCGATTGGTTCGTCAGCTTGCTGGCTGGCAAGGACTTCGGGCGTACGCGAATCGTCGGGAACCTCGGTGCCGCCGTGCTTGCTCTCCCCACCGACGCGGCTCGTCAGAACGATGTGTTGACCGTCGCCGTTTCGATCACGCACCGGGCCAGTCGCACGATCGATCTCGTGGCCGAAGCCGGTGGTCGCGTTGACCTTAAGGGCGAGGCACCAGCCGGTACCGAAGATCGGGGGCAGGTTAGGCTGGGGGCCCGCTTTCGGTCCGACCCGATTCGCTTTGACGCCGGGACAATCATTGGGATGGGCGACAACGACCCCGAGTTTGGTTTGACGTTTGGCGTGACCTACGCGTTTGACGCGTTCAACCCCAGTAAGTAGAGCTCAGCGCAGCGCGATCTCCTCCTCTTCGGGCAGGTCGAGCTTCATGATCCACAGTCCAGAGTTGGTGTCGATCGCGTACACATGTCCCTTGTGCCACATCGCGCCCCAGACGTTCGTGCTGTTGACCTGGTTCGGTTCGTATGTCTCGGTCGGATCGTTGGTCTGGGTCATGAAGTAATCGATCTCACGACCCTGTCGGTACAGATCACCGCGCAACGGTCCGCCGGAAAGATCGATCGCCCGTAAGCCACGCTGGTAGTAACCAATGTACAGTATGTCGTCGTGCACCCAGAAGTTGTGGGTGCCGCCCTCGGGCACCTCGTACTTGCCCACCTCGCGCGGTCTGAACGGATCCGAGACATCGATCACGTGCATGAATCCGCGCGGATCGCGGGGCGCGTCCGGGCTGTAACGACTGGGGAAGATCTCGTCGCCCAAGAAGACGTAGTTCTTCCACGGCCATGCCACGTGGGTGTTTCCGCTCGGGTAGTTTATGCGGCTCACGAATTGGGGCTCGGTCGGCGTGCCACCGGCGATCCCCTTACCGACGTCGATGATCACCAGCCCATCGTCCCAGTACGACAGGTACGCCAGCCCGTCGTCGATCCAGAGATCATGGAGCGCCTTGCGTTTCGTATCGAGCCCCCAGCGTCCGACCTGCTTGGGATTCGTGGGATCGGATATGTCGAGGATGTGGACATCGCGGGTTCCGTCGTTGACCGCGTACACTAGGTCGCCCACCAGATAGGTATTGTGGATGCCGCCGGTCAGTCCATCGTAGAAATGGGTCAGGATCTCGGGATGCGCGGGGTCTGTGATGTCGAGCGTGACGATGCCATTCTTACGGGGTAGATCGTTCTCGAGCGTGATCACGGCGACCGAAACGTCGTCGTTGACCTTGACGTCGTTCACGCGGCGCCCGGAGACGACGACCGAGTCAGTGAACACCGGGTTGGCCGGGTCGGTGACGTCATAGGCCCGCATCTGCGCACCAAACGATCCGAAGTACGCGTAATCGCGTCCGTCCTGACCTTCAAACACCCACAAGTCGCTAGTCCGAGCGGGCGAGGCGACGTGCCCGACCTTGAGCCAGCCGCCCTTGAGGTCGCGGGGCTCGACCTCGATCGTCGTCGTAGCGTTACGATCGCCCATAGTGGCTGCGACCTGGTACGTCCCGGGGCTCTCGGCGACGAAGTAGTTGTCGGCCTCGACCGATGCCCCGCTCGGGCTTACCCACCAACGGGGATGAGAGACCTCGTTGTCGCCATCGGTCAGCCTGAGTTTGACCGCTTCGCCAGTGCGGGCGTGCGACCGGTCGGCCTTGAGGGACAATGAACCGTTGACGGGCGCGGCTACGGTGAGTGTGAGCTCGCGCGCCGTCTGCCCAGCACGGGCGACGAGCGTAGCGGTGCCAGGTTGGCCGAGGGTAAGCGTATGACCCGTGACTTGAAGGACGTTGGGGTTGCTCGATTCGAGCGTAACGGTGTGCGTCCACAGCTCGTTGCCGGTCGCGTCGATGGCGACGGCGTCTACGTTGATGAACGAACCAGCCGGTAGCGGAGACTCGGGCGCGGCGATGCGTATATCCGCGGGGTCGCCGGGATCGACGATGACGACGATGCGATCGATAAGTCGTTCTCCGTCTCCGTCTGTAACACCCTCGGCTGTGGCGCCGGCCACCGTCTCGCCGACATTGACCGCCTCAATGTTCCCGCGTTGATCGATCCGGGTGTTTTCCCAACCGGCAAACCAGCCCACGTCGGGTGGCGCAACCGGATTGTGCTCGGCGTCGAACGCCGCTAGCTGAAGCACCGCCGTCTCACCGACCTTCAATCGCAGCGTGTCGGGGGAGATCTCGATCCGAGCGATGCCCGCATCCTGAGCCTTGACCGTGGTGGCCAGTCCGAGCGAGAGCAGGGCAGTGAGCAAGAAACCGCGGGGCATGAGGCACTCCTTGCTTGAATTCAGCGGTATCGACGATCAGTTGACTGGGGTCACCAATATCGTCCGATTGCGATCGGGCGTCACACGCTCAACGGGACGGTGTCGCACGACTGGATAGTTTCTTGGACATGCCGTCCGAAAAACTGACCTTTCCGGGAGCACTGTCTGCGGAGCTGGCGGCGCGGCTCGAACGTCCGACCGATGAGCCGATCGCCTACGCTCTGTTCGCCCACTGTTTCACGTGTTCCAAGGATCTCCGAGCGGTGCGAGAGATCAGCCACACGCTGTGCGACGAAGGGTTCGCGGTGTTGCGCTTCGACTTTACGGGGTTGGGCGAGAGCGAGGGTGACTTTGCCGAATCCGACTTTTCGTCCAACATCGACGATCTGGTTGCTGCCGCGAATTACTTGCGGCGCGAGTACCGTGCGCCGGAACTGCTGATTGGCCACAGCTTGGGTGGAGCGGCGGTGCTCTTGGCGGCGTCCAGGATTCCCGAGACCAAAGCGGTGGCGACGATCGGCGCGCCCAGCGACACCAAGCATCTGAGAGCATCGCTGATTCGCACCGCGCCCGAATTGACGGCCGCAGATGAGGCCGAGGTCGAGCTCGAGGGCCGAAGGTTCAAGATCAAGCGCCAGCTCCTTGACGACCTCGAGGCGCAAGACGTGGAGCAGCGGTTGAGTGGGCTCAAGGTGCCGTTGCTTGTGCTCCACTCGCCAAGCGATGAGACCGTCGCGATCGAGCATGCTCGGCGGATCTACGATGCTGCCCGGCACCCTAAGAGCTTCGTATCGCTGGACGACGCTGATCACTTGCTGACAAAGCCGCGTGACGCGCGCTTCGTGGCCCGACTATTGGCGGCATGGTCGGCGCGCTACCTGGCGGCCGAGGATGTTGCCCACGTCACCAACCGAATCCCCGAAGGCACGGTCGAGGTTCGCGGCGGGCGCACGGGCTACGCGGTCGAGATCGAGACCGCGTCCCACCGGTTGGCGGCTGACGAGCCGATCGACGTCGGTGGTACCGACTCCGGTCCCAACCCGTACGAGCTCCTGCTGGGAGCGCTCGGCGCATGCATCGCGATCACAGCCCGGCTCTACGCCGACCGCAAGGGTTGGCCGCTGACGCAGACGATCGTGCGTCTCGCTCATGACAAGATCCACGCCGAGGATTGTGCGGAGTGCGACACTGTCGAAGGGTTAGTCGATCGGATCGAGGTCGACATCGAGTTCCAAGGGTCGCTGTCGGATGGTCAACGAGCGCGACTGCAAGAGATCGCCGACCGTTGCCCGGTCCACCGTACGCTGACCTCTGAGATCGTGACCACAAAGCCGTGATCGTCGTATTCGACTGCGATGCAACGCTGTCGTCGGTCGAAGGCATCGA
>DAOWHI010000191.1 GCA_030641505.1 Gemmatimonadota bacterium
AAACCACCGGCTGGGTGGATGTAGACGAGCTGGAAACACCCCTTACGATGAGCGTGCCGATCTCGGCGGGCGAGTTGTGGGATCATACGGTGGGGTTGAGCGTCGAGGTCGCCGGCTTGGTCGAGGAGCTCGGCGCCGACTGCGCGGCAGAGCTTAAGTCGATCTTCGAGCAACGAGTGGCGCGGTACTTCCCGGACGGGACGATGTGCATGCCGGCTGTCGCCCGTCTGGTGCTAGCGCGCGCACCGGACTGAGGTCTACTCCTGTTCTGATCTGCCCAATCCCGGCCCAGCCGTGCGCCATACGACCCACAACAGGGATCCGATCCACAGACCGTAGATGACGAGTCGGACCGGGTGGTACGCGATCGTCGTTACCATATCGCCTGACTGGCCGAGACCGTGTTGCAAAATCGTGCGTGACACTTGCTCCGCGGTGAACCAACCCCACAAGACGATCGCCCAGTACATGCCAATCAGCTTCCAGCGCCCCATGCGCGCGGCGGACGGCAAGTAGCGCGTGTTCAGCACCGTAATGACGAGCGCGAAGCAGTACATCGAGGCGATCGTGAACGGTCCGGCGATCAAGACCAGGAAATTCGGTTGCAGGGCCTCGAAGCTTTCGCCGCCCAACCACGAAGCGGTGATGACGATCATGCTCGCGCCGACGAAAACCGTTAGCAGAATCAAAAATGTTCGACTCAACGTGAGGCGGCGCGTGTGGCGGCCGACCCGATGGTAGACGATGTCGCCGGTAATACGGGTCACAGTGTCGACGATGCCAAGTTGGGTGGAGAAGAGGACCAAAGCACCGCCCAGCAGGAACACGATCTCGAGCCACGCTCCGCTCCGCTCGCGAAGGACCGCGGCCTGCGCCATCACCATTCCTGTTTGGTCGCCGGCCAGCTCGGGGTTTTCGGTTCCGATGGTGGCACTCACCAGCAGCGTCGTGATGACTACGCTCAACAGGATGAGGACGACAAACGTGGCCAGTAGCTCACGCTGAGCCAGTCTCACCCATCCGCGGAACCTCGCCAGGGCTGTCTCGCTCCCGACCGAGAACGCGAAACCGCGGTCGGTGACCCGCTCGTTCTCGCCCCGGATGCCGCAGATACGGCCTTGGTAGACACCCATCCCGAATCCCTTGTCACGGATCCACAACGATTGGGCGAGCAGCAGAGTCCCACCGCTGCCCGCGTACGCGACTGCGATCAGGAGCGTTGGAAACTGCTCGCCGGAGAGCAGCGATCGCGGCGCACTACCGATCGATACCGCACCTTTGGCCAACGCGGTGACGTCGCCGAACGTCACCCCGACCGCCAACAATGCCAGAAAGAGAAGCGGAAAGAAGAGCAGTATCAGCCCGATCTCGAACCTCTCGAGCGCGTTGTACACGACCCTGGAAAACGCCAGCGCGAACCAGATGAAGGCCAGCATGAGCAGGGCGATCGGATGCCAAGTCGGGATGATCTCGGTGCCGACGATGGTGTTGATCGTCGTCCGTGAAAACTCGGCCGAAACCGCCGCCCAACCCGGCCAGAAGAACGAGACCAGCGTGGCGGCCAGAAAGAACCACGGCCAGAACGCACGGCGGTCGAGGCGCGCCATGGCGGTAAACACCGATTCACCGGTGGCCAAGCTCCAGCGCTCGATCTCGCTGATAACGACGAACTGGGTGAGCACTCCGACCCAGAACAGCCACCAGATCGCGAATCCATTGGCAGCGATCAGATTCGGCCAGAGGAGAAACTCGCCTGCCCCTAAGCCCATCCCGAGTGCGATCATCGACGGGCCGATGACATTCTTGAGCCGCGGTACGCGGGGAACGTCGTTTAGCTCATAGAGTGGCGGACCGGCACCGCGGCGTGGATAGTCGGCCGACGGTGGGGCATCGGGCAGGCGCGACTCGTCGATGGGGCGGAAGACCCCGTCGCGGTAGTCAACACCCTCGCCTGGAGGGCACAGGATCTCTTGGTCGCTCATGCCGGCGCGCAACCCTAACCCTGGAGCCGTCTCGATCGCAACCCGGCGTTGGTGTGCGAAGAGACCACCGGCCGTTAGTATGCCGCGACGTGTCCGCGGGCTCTCCAATCGATCAGCACATCGTGTACTCGACCGCTTATGAGGCCGACATCGGACCTCATGTGTTCCCGACCGAGAAGTTCCGCGGCGTGTTCGAGCGTTTGGTCGCTGA
>DAOWHI010000050.1 GCA_030641505.1 Gemmatimonadota bacterium
CCGCTTCGGTCTGCCCGAGGTCTCGCTCGGGTTGATCCCGGGCCACGGCGGCACGCAGCGTCTCGCGCGAATCGTCGGCACCGGCCGCGCTCTCGAGATGGTGCTGACTGGTCGCATGGTCGACGCCGAAGAGGCGAAAGCGTGGGGCTTGGCAAACGCCGTCGCCGAACCCGACAAGTTGATCGACGCGACCCATGCCCTGCTCGGCCAGATCCTCGACAAGGCACCGCTCGCCGTGCAGTACGCGCTCGAGACGACGCTGCGGGGGGAAGACATGGGGTTGGACGATGGCCTCTACATGGAGGCCACGCTGTTCGGGATGGCGTGCGGGACCGAAGACATGCGCGAAGGCACAGCCGCGTTTCTCGAAAAGCGAAAGCCCGAGTTCAAGGCTCGGTGATCCGCCCGTACATCGCGTTCCTAGTTCTAACTTTGCTGTGGCTCGGTGCCGCTGTCGTGATCTACGGCAACGCCTACGCCTACACGGTCACGTCGGCGATTGTCTGGTGGGCGCTGTTGGTCATGCTCATCGCCACTGCGTACTACATCATTCAGGATGCTCCGGCCGCGCAGGTGATCGATTGGCTTCGCCGTGATCTGATCGTGAACGCTACGATTTTCCTCGTGTTGCTGTTTGTGATTCTGGACGCGTCGGCCGGGTTTCGGATCACCAACGTGCGGACCGCCGGTTGGACCGGTTTCGCGGCCGCGGCGCTCCACCCGATCGTCGTCGACTGGCCCCATCGGAAACAGCACCAAGAGGGTCTCGCTGGCTCGCCCGTCCCCAAGTACGTACCGGATGCCTGCCTGGCGATCGATTGGACGCTGGCGGGCCTAGTCTTGGTGGCCTTACTCGTGCTCTAGTCTCCCCGTGAACGGCGCGCGCCCTAGCTGCCGCGGCCCCCCGCACCTAGAATTCCAATATGAGCGAATCGGTCACTCAACCGACCACTCAGCCGCTGGAAGTCGTCGGTTCTCGACCGATGTCGGACAAACTGTTCGATCGGTTGGTCGCGCTCAGACGCGACCTCCACCAGCATCCCGAATTGGGGTGGTGTGAGACGCGGACGGCGTCACGGATCGAAGCCGAGTTAGATCGTCTCGGGATCGCCCACCGCCGAGTGGAAAAGACCGGCGTTCTCGCTGATCTGCCGGGCCCTGATGGGGTGCCGGCCGTGGCGCTGCGGGCCGATATGGACGGCCTGCCGATTCCTGAGGAGACGGGGCTACCGTACGCCTCGGAAGCCCCGGGGTTGATGCACGCATGTGGCCACGACGGACATATCACGATGTTGCTCGGCGCGGCCGAGCTCCTGCTCGCCAAAGACGATCGTCCGGCGCCGATTCGGTTGGTCTTCCAACCGGCGGAAGAATTGGGTGACGGCGCGAAGCGGATGATCGACGCCGGCGCGCTGGAGGGGGTGGGGATGATCTTTGGCGGGCACTTGGACCGCCACTACAAGCCTGGGACGATCATCGTGTCCGACGGACCAGTGAACGCCTCGGCGGATGCGTTCCGGGTTCAGATCAGCGGCCGCGAAGGACACGCCGGCCGACCCCACGAAGCGGTCGACGCAATCGTCGTCGGCAGCCTCATGGTCATGGCGATACAAACGATCGTCTCGCGCGAGATCAATCCGGATCATCCTTCGGTCGTCTCGATCGGGATGTTCCGCGCCGGCAAAGTGTCGAACGCCATAGCCGGCCAGGCCGAACTGCAAGGAACGATTCGCGCCCAGAACCTTGAGGTTCGTCAACATCTGAAGACATCCGTGCAGCGGGTGGCGGAGACGACCGCTCTACTCCACGGCGCCGATCTGGAGTTCGAATTCACCGAGAGCACACCGATCTTGTACAATCGGCGGCCAGCCACCGATTACGCTCGGGAGGCGGCGCGGAGCATCATACCCAACGACAAGGTGATCGAGCTTGAGCACGCCAACATGGGTGGCGAGGATTTCAGCCGCTATCTCAACGAGGTGCCTGGTTGCTACGTTCGCTATGGCGCCAGGGTAGAGGGACGCGAAGGATTCCCGAGTCACTCAAGCAAGTTCGAGTTCGACGAGGAAGCACTGGCGGTCGGCGCAGCGTGGATGGCTGAGATCGCCATGGTGGCGGGCCGCGAGATCCTGAAGGAATAGGACGATAGCTGACGCAACGACCCCGGTGGTGGTCCGCGAGGCCGACGAAGCGGACGCTTCGCACATCAGTGCGATCTTCCGCGCCACCTACGGCGAAGATTACGCCTACCCAGAGTTCTACGACGAGAAGCTCCTCAAGAAAATGATCTTCAGCGACGACACGATCGTGCTCGTCGCCGAGAGAACCGAGGACGGGTTGATCCTAGGGACCGCTTCGGTTGTGATGGACGTCGGCGCGTTCAGCGACCTCTTGGGAGAGTTCGGTCGGTTGGCGGTGCACCCTGAAGCGCGTGGGCACGGCGTCGGTAAGCTGCTGATGGAGGGACGCCTCGACCGCATCCGGGACCGTCTCCACATCGGGATCACCGAGGCCCGTGTCGTTCACCCATACTCGCAGAAAATCGCCGAAACATACGGCTTCGCGGCGGTCGGTTTTCTGCCGATGAAGGTACAGATCGCCGATCGCCGCGAGCACGTGGCCATGATGTACAGATATTTTGGACCGGCGATCGCCTTGCGTCGGAACAACCCGCACATCGTTCCCGAGGTGTACGGACTTGCGGCCATGGCCATGAATCACGTTGGCCTGACCAACGACGTGATCGTAGATGAAGCGTCGGCACCGTATCCATACGGGGATAGCTACGAGATCGTGGAGATGACAGCCGACGGTTACTCGGATCTCCTGCGGATCGAGCGCGGTCGAGTCCGCAACCGAGAGGTGTTCGGACCGCTCCAGCTCCATTATGGCGTGTTCATGTTGCAGGCTAAACACTCGAACTACCTGATCGCGCGCGACAAAGGGCGGATCGTGGGGGCGATCGGATTCACACTCGACAAGTTCGATCGTGACATCCGAGTCTTCGAGTTGATCACGCTGGATGATCACGTAGTGCGATTCCTGTTCGAGGAGCTGGTGCGCTACGGTCGAGACGAGCACGGGATCGTGGTAATCGAGGTCGATGTGGCGGCCGACGCGACGCGGATGCAACGAACCCTGATGGAGCTGGGCTTCGTTCCTTGCGCTTACGTGCCGGCGATGGCGTTCCAGCGGGTTGAGCGAAGAGATGTCGTCAAGTTCGTGCGGCTGCTGAAACCCCTGGTGCTTGGCGAGATGGCCTTGATCGAGACGACGCAGGAGATCGCTGACGCGGTACTGGCGGCGTTCTCGCAGCGCGAAGTC
>DAOWHI010000289.1 GCA_030641505.1 Gemmatimonadota bacterium
GGCCCGGCAGCCCATCTTCTCGAGCAGGGGTAGGATCGCCAGATCGGCCTGGATCGACTCGGCTTCGACTTTTAGCGCCCTGACGCGCTCAACGGTTTCGAGCGCCGGCCCGGCGCTCGATCGGTAGTGGACTGCGATGTGCATCCCCGTCTTGGCCAACGCCAGGGCGATCTCCCGACCGACTCGCATCGCGGCGCCGGTTACCAGCGCGACCTTTCCTGTTGTGTCCATCAACCCCTCGCTAGGTTGAGCGCGTGGTCAAGCAGGGGAGCCTGTGCGTGCTCGCGTCCGGGGGTATCGACAGCGCGGTGGCGCTAGCCGAGGCCGCTCGAAACGCTGAATCCGTGGTGCCGGTCTACGTTCGATCGGGACTCGTCTGGGAGCGGGCGGAAATCTATTGGCTGAAACGGTGGCTGCAAACACTGGACGACAGCGACGTCGCACCGCTCGAGATCCTGGAGCTGCCGGTCAGCGATCTCTATGGCGATCACTGGAGCGTGACGGGCGTCGAACCGCCCGACGATCGATCGGCTGACGAAGCGACGTACTTGCCGGGCAGAAACATCTTGCTGCTCGCCAAGGCCGGTGTGTTCGCGGTCACTAATGACTGTCGGGCGATCGTGCTGGGTCCGCTGGCGGCAAACCCGTTTCCCGACGCTACGCCGTCGTTTTTCGAGGCCATGGCGACGGCCCTCGGTCGCGGCATGGGCTTGGACCACCGACTGCCGATCGAGACGCCGTTGGCCGGTCTCACCAAGTCGGAAGTCGTACGCCGCGGAGCCGACTTCCGGCTCGACCTCACGTTTTCCTGCCTGGATCCGGAATCAGAACATCAACATTGCGGCGCGTGCAACAAGTGCGCGGAGCGGCGGCAGGGATTTGGTGACGCCGGGGTCAACGACCCGACCTCGTACGCTACGAACGACAGCGGTGCTTCCCGGCCGACTTCTCGTGTCCGCCGCGGCAGCGTGCATCCAAGCGCCTGATCCACTGCGGACCGGCGATCGTGATGTTGTCGACCCGTACGATCCCGCGTCCGCGTTCGAACCGCACTACCGTGCCGGCATCGAAGCAGGCGCTGCACCAGACGTGAAGGATCGTGTCCGGGTCGTCGGCCGAATCGCCAAACGCGTACCATCCATCGCCAATCGGAGCGCCAAGCATCGCCTCGGGAGTCGTATCGACTAGGAAATCGAAACCGTTCTCGCCTGCACCGTAGAGAGGCACGACGTTTGGACGCGGTCCCGGCGTGCGGATGACATCGATCTCGATCGCGCCGTCGAGTGGGATCAGGATCTGGCTGTCGGAAGCCAAGCCTGGCCACGACAAGCCCTGAAGGGTGGCGTACGATCGGTCGTGAATCGTGCGGGTTGGACCGACGCGCACGCGCAGGGTGTCACCCTCCGATGTCTCGTACGTCAACTCGTCGCCCACCTCCAGCCCCATCCAAGCTGCCAGGTCGCGCGAGCCAAGCGGCGTCTGAGCGCCGACCGACGCCACCCCGACCAACGCCAATAGAACCAGCGTGAAAAGAGCGCGATCGCGATTCAGAGTCCAACTCATGCTGATCGAATACCCCCGCGGAGAGCGTGGGTTCTACGGACCGAGCGGCGGTGCCGGGCCAAACAACCGGTCGGCATTGTCTTGCAGCAGCTTTACTTGCACGTCCTTCGGCAAATCGAGTGCGAGGAAGGTATCGAGGTTCTTTTTCATGCCCGGAACCATCGGTCCCGGCCAATCGGTGCCCCACAAGAGCTTGTCGGCGACGTCGACAAGCCGCGGGAAGTACTGGATCAACCCCTTGGGTGGAATTCCCGACACGTCGCCCCAGAAGTTCGGATGCCGGCGCAACAGGAAGAACGACGTGTCTGCCCACAGCGGCCGTCCCAGATGCGCCATGATGACGTGGAGCTCGGGAAAGTCGACCCCGACGTCGTCGAGCACGATCGGGTCGGCGTAGACGTTTCGCGCGCCGGGAAAGACCGACGTCCCGGTGTGCACCATGATCGGCACACCTAGCTCCTCGGCACGAGCGTAGATCTCGTCCAACCGCGTCGACCCTTCTCGATAGGCGTTGGCGGCGACCTCTTGATGCGGTGGGTGGAGCTTGATCGCTCTGACGCCGAGCTCGACCAACCGATCGACTTGATCTCCAGCCGCCTCGGGATCAACGCCGCCAAACGGAATCATTCGCTCCGGCGCATGGCGGGCGAGCTCGGCGACCCACGGGTTCACGCGCTCGGTGAACCCCATCAGAGTCGGGCTGACGTAGTTGATGACCCCGATCCGCGCGATCCCCGCCGCATCCATCGTGCGCAGCACGAGCTCGGGGTCGTTCATCATCCGCTCGAGCTCGGCAGAATCGTCACGACCCTTGATCATCAGAGCGCGCGCGCCGGGCTTGAGCTCGTGCCACGGTTGAATGTGGACGTGGGCGTCTGTGATCCGGAGGTTCAGTGCGCGCCCCCTAACTGGGTCCGAGAGCGGTCAAGAAGCCACTGATCACAAAGACCGCGACGCCGAGGGCGTAGGCGGGCCCCTTCGATGCCTTCAACGCGTGGACCGCCGCAAGCGCCACCAGGACCGAGTACCAGATCGAGAAGAAGTTGATGTTCGCGAGCTGACCCCAGAGCAACGCCGGCATGTCGCCGCGGTCGACAAAGAGCGACAGCCCGAACAGCTGGGGGCCGCCCTCCCGGGCAACCGTTTCCGCACCCTTGATGCCGATGACGAAGGCTTGCAGCACGACTTGAAGAACCGTCACCGTGCTGGCGTACACCAACGCCGTAAATGCGATCGGGTACTCGGCATTCTTGGCACCGGCGATCGCCGACCAACCCCAGAGCAAGAGCCCCATAAACGCGGTAACGACGCCGAAAACGATCGGCGCCGCAACCACGCCGATCCATTTCCACATCGCGAGTTGCCCGAGCGCTTGGTGGCGCTGGGCGTCGCTGAGCCGTTGGTCTCCCATGATCGTGATCCGCTGCAGCTCTTCGACCATCGGCAGGTTGATGAACGTCATCGCGAGCAGGATGGCCGCTAGGATGAGGAGCGGCGCGACCCAGCGCGGTCGCTCAGCGACGTCCTCGAACGTCGCCCGTGGCGCAAAGAGGACGTCGCGAAAATTCTGTCCGACGGAACGGCTTATCGTCCCTTCCACTCCGGTTTCCGTTTCTCGAGAAATGCCGCCACGCCTTCGATCTTATCGTCGGTAGAGAACGCCAGCGCGAAGAGATCGCGCTCCTGCTCGAGACCGGCCGACAGCTCCATTTCATTGGCCAGTCTGAGCGCACGCTTGGCAAGCTTGAGCGTGACCGGACTCTTGCTGGCCATCGCCCGCGCCACCTCGAGCGTCTTGTCCTTCAGCTCCTCGGCCGGCACGATCTCGTCGAGCAAGCCGATCTCGTACGCTTTGACCGCGTCTATGATCTCGCCGGTCAGGATCAGCTGGTTCGCTTTGCCGTACCCGACCAGTCGCGTCAACCGTTGGGTTCCCCCGCCGCCGGGGATGATCCCCAGGTTGACCTCGGGCTGGCCGATGCGCGCGGTGTCGGCTCCAATCCGAACGTCACACGCCAGTGCCAGCTCGCACCCACCGCCCAGACAGTACCCGTTGATCATCGCGATCGTCGGCAGCGGAAAGTCCCAGATCGAATCGAACACCGTCGGGGTCGCCATCGCCTCACGTTGCTCGAGCGGTGTCCGGTCGGCGAACTCGCCAATGTCCGCGCCGGCGATGAACGCCTTCTCACCCGCGCCGGTGACGACGAGCACGCGAACGTCCGGGTCTTCGGCGGCGCGCGCGGCCGCCTCTGTCAGCGCGTCACGCACCGCGGCGTTCAGCGCGTTCATCTTCTCTGGCCGATCGATCGTGACCAGTCGGATCCCTTTGTCCACGGTTTCGACCCGAACGACGGATGAGGCGCTGCTCATGGTTCCTCCTTCGATATCGGTTCGCCGTCCTTCCACACGTAGAACCCTTCGCCCGTCTTGCGACCCAACTTGCCGGCTGCGACCAGCTCGCGCAGGACCTCCGGCACTGCGAACCGCGTCGCGTCGATCGTCCGCGCCAGGTGGTCTGCGATCGCCAACCGCACGTCGAGCCCCACCAGGTCGGTCAATTTGAGCGGACCCATCGGGTGGTTGTAGCCGAGTTCCATCGCGACGTCGATGTCGCGCGCCGACGCGACCTCGTCCTCGAGCATCCGCATCGCCTCGAGGCCTAGCGCGATGCCGAGCCGGCTGCTTGCGAACCCCGGGACGTCGCGGACGACAATCGGCTCCTTGCCGAGCGATCGCACGACGTTGACCACTGTTTCCCGGACCCGAGGATCGGTCTCGGGTGTCACCACCACTTCGACCAAGCGCATGATGTGGACGGGGTTGAAAAAATGAAGCCCGACGACTCGCTCGGGCCGACCGGTCGCCGATCCCAACGCGGTGATCGACAGCGACGAAGTGTTGCTGGCGAGCACTGTCTCCTCGCCACACCGTTGGTCGAGCAGGCTGAACACTTCGCGCTTCGCATCCAGGTCCTCAGGGATCGCCTCGACAACCAGATCGGCGTTTTCGATTGCAACCGTGAGATCCGACTCGCTCGCGATCCGCTCCAACGCGGTTGTCTTGTCGCTGGCTTTGATCTTGCCGAGCTCGACGCCCTTGGTGAGCGTTGCGTCGATCGCACGAAGCGCACGTTCTAGGGCCTGACCATCGGCGTCGTGCAGCGTTGTCGCGTACCCCGCCTGCGCAGCGACCTGGGCGATCCCACGACCCATCGTTCCGGCGCCGATCACCGCCACCGCGTCGAAACCATGCGGCCTGGGCAC
>DAOWHI010000083.1 GCA_030641505.1 Gemmatimonadota bacterium
CCACCAAAGAGCGTGAACTGTCCTCGGGCGCGCTCCTGGGCCTTCCGCTGACCGTGTCCGATCGCCAAATCGAGTACGGTGATTTGTTGTGCGCGGTGGCCGGCGAGACCGTCACAGGCACCAGCCAGCACCAAGCTCTCCAGCACCCGTTTGTTGGCTTGCCGAAGATCGACCCGTTCGGCGAGCTCGTAGAGGTCTGAGAAAGGGCCCTTCCTCTCACGCGCGGCGATGATCGATTCGATCGCTCCCCGCCCGACATTCTTGATCGCCCCGAGACCGAATCGAAGCCCACGATCGACCTTGGTGAACGCGTAGCCGGATTCGTTGACGTCCGGCCCCAGGATCTTGATACCCATTGATCGGCAGGCGTCGATGTAGCGGACGACCTTGTCGCTGTTGCCCATCTCGTTGGACAGCAGGGCGGCCATGAATTCCTGCGGATGATGAGCCTTGAGGTACGCCGTCTGATACGATAGCAGCGCGTACGCCGCGGAGTGGCTCTTGTTGAACCCGTACCGCCCAAACGTCGCGATGTCGGTCACCAGCCGGTCGACGACCTTCTCCGGATATCCACGCTCGAGGGCTCCGTGCCGAAAGCGACCCAGCTGTTCGTCGATCAGGGACTGGATCTTCTTGCCCATCGCCTTGCGCAGGATATCCGCCTCGGCGAGCGAGAAACCCGCCAGCCGGTTGGCGATCTGCATCACTTGCTCTTGGTAGGTAATGACGCCGTAAGTGTCCGCCAGGAGGTCCTCGATATCGGCGTGATAGGCGTCGACCGGCTCCTCGCCGCGCTTTCTGCGGATGTACCGCTCGGTCATACCAGTGTCGAGCGGGCCCGGCCGGATCAAGGCGTTGATCGCGATCAAGTCCTCGAATCGATCAGGCTTCATACGCTGGCAAATGTCGGTCGCCAGCGACGATTCGAACTGGAAAACCCCGTCAGTCTGGCCACGTCCCAGCATTCTGTAAGGCAGTGCGTCGTCGAGCGATATTCGCTCGATGTCGATCCTCTCATCGGTCTGATCGGCCACCATCTCGACGGCGTCGTCGATCACCGTCAGGGTGCGCAAGCCGAGCAGGTCGATCTTCAGAAGGCCGACCTTCTCGATGCTGTTCATGTCCCACTGGGTGGTGAGCTCCTTCTTCTCGGAGCGATAGAGTGGGACATAATTGACGAGTTGATCGGGTGCGATCACGATGCCGGCGGCGTGAACCGAGGCGTGCCGGGCTAAGCCCTGAAGTGCTTTGGCATCGTCGAGCAGGCGCCGTACCCGGTCACTTGATTTGTATTCCTGTGCGATCTCTGGAACTTGTTCGATCGCTTCTTCGATGCGCAGCGGTTGCGGGGACCCGGGGGCATTGGGGATCATCTTCGCCAGTCGGTCGGCTTCCGATAGCGGCAGCTGCAGCACGCGCGCCACGTCGCGGACCGCGGCTTTGGACTTCATCGTGCCAAAGGTGATGATCTGAGCCACTGACTGATCGCCGTACTTCTGCTTGACGTAGTCGATGATTTCCCCGCGGCGATCGTCACGGAAATCGATGTCGATGTCCGGCATTGAGATGCGCTCTGGATTCAAGAAGCGCTCGAAAAGGAGCCCGTAACGCAGCGGTTCGATGTTAGTGATCCCGAGACAGTAGGCGATCAGACTGCCGGCTGCCGAACCACGGCCTGGACCGACCGCGATCCCCTGCTCGCGCGCGTATGCGATGAAATCGGCAACGATCAGGAAATAACCGGCGTAACCGGTACGCTGGATCACGTCGAGCTCGTAGTCGAACCGCTCACGCGCCTCGGGTGGCACTGGTTCGTAGCGTGCCTGCAGGCCCGCTCGGGCCTGCGACTCCAGCAGTTCCTCGAGGTTCGCGTGGCCCTCGGCGAGCGGGAAGGCCGGCAGCAAGACGCGGTCGAAATCGAGATCGACATTGCAGCGATCGGCAACCCAGGCGGTATTTTCGAGCGCCTCGGGATGGGCACCGAATCGCAACGCCATCTCTTCCGGGCTCTTCAAGTAGAACTCGTCGGAGTAGAATCGCATGCGGTCCTCTTGATCGACGAGCTTGCCGGTCTGAATGCAGAGCAGGACATCGTGCGACGACGCATCCGTGCGGCGCTCGTAGTGAACATCGTTGGTGGCGACCAGCGGCAGTCCAAGCTCCGTGGCGAGCTCGAGGACTCCAGTGTTCACCTTGGCCTGCGCCGGGATGCCGTGGTCTTGGAGCTCGAGGAAGAACCGGTCCGGCCCAAAGGTCCGCGCCATTCGCTCCGCCCGTTCCTTCGCTCCACGGTAATTCTCACGGTCCAGCTCGGTCGCCACTTCTCCCTTTAGGCATGCGCTCAAGCCGATCAGGCCGCTCGCATGCTGGGCCAGCGTCTCGTGATCGATCCGCGGCTTGTAATAGAACCCCTCGAGGTAACCGATCGAGGAGAGCTTCATCAGGTTCTGCCAACCGATATTGTCTTCGGCCAACAGCACGAGGTGGAAATAACTTCCCGCGCGGCCACCGCGTTCACGACGGCTACCCTCCGCGATGTAGGCCTCCATCCCGAGAATTGGTTTGATGTGACCGGCCTGTGCGGCTTGATAGAACTCGACTGCGCCGAACAAGTTGCCGTGATCGGTGATCGCGACTGCCTGCATCCCCATCCCACCGGTCGCGGCTACCAACCGGTCGAACCGGTTTGCGCCATCGAGCAGTGAGTACTGCGAGTGAGTGTGGAGGTGGACGAACTTCACGCCGCTTCGTCCACACAGCGGAATGTCTCGAAGATCTGCTCGAGTTGGATCAAGAGCGGGTACTTGGGTCGATCTGGTGCGTAGAGATTGCCATCGAGCAGGACCAATTGATCGTTGCAGGCCAGGCCGTAGGTGAGAAAAACACCCGCTGTGACGTCGGATCGGTTCTCCCACACGCCCTGAAGCCGTATTGCCGGTTGGCCGGCCAGGCGGGATGTGATCGCTATCAAGCGCGGTCTGGCGCCGGTTGTATCGGGCCGCATCGCGATCGAGTCGCCAGGAAAGATCGCGTGCCCCCACGCCTCCCTCACCGCGAGCACGGTGTCGGGGTCGATCTGCGCCGGTAGTGGTACCCAGTGGATCGACACAACCCGCCGCGGATCCAGGTTGAACCACGTGCGGGTGTCGGGCGGAGCCGACGCTTGTGCCGGCCGATAGACGCGTGGAAGCACGATCGACAGTCCTAGGTCTTCGGCCATTTGATGCGCCAACGAGGAATCCGGGCCGCTGGCCCACATTCGATTCACATGATAGTCGACAAAGTCCTGGTGGATAATCTCATACAACGAGTCTAGTTCTTTGTGCACCAGGGCCGAGGTCGCCGCCGGGGTGTCCGCTCCGAGGACATGGATCGTCTGGTTGCGGGCCCACTTGTCGTGCACCTCCTCGATCACCTCGCCGCTTTCCGGCACGTCAACCAACTCGGGCAACAACAGTGCGTCGTGAGTCGCTTCGATCAACACCAACCGCTTCCACTTCGTGAACTCGCCGATCGCTTCGGGGGTGGTGAACGTGACCTCGAAGACCGGCTCGTATCGGGTGGTCAAGACGGTGCGCTCGAAGCTGCTGAGAATCGGGGCATTCAGGCTCGATTCGAGTGCCTCTGGAATGACCACGATAATCGCGTTGTCGGAACCAAACGCTGGTCCTTTGCCACAGCCCGTCGAAGCGACGACCGCTACCGACGCGACCGCGAGAGTGGTCACTGTAGAACGGATAAATGACATCACGGGGAGAATCACTGCTAGACGTTTTCTTTAGCGCGTCGAAGCCAAGATAACACCCACGGATGAAGCCGACAGGCGATCACGAAAACGTGGCTCCAGGCCCCTGGGGCCACGTCGTTTGCCGCAATCCCTCATATACGACGATACCGACCGCGATGGCGAGGTTGATCGATCGCGCGCGCGCATCCATCGGTATCAACAGACAGCGATTCGGGTGTGCGGCGTGGAGATCGGGAGGAAGCCCAACAGTCTCGGCGCCGAAGAACAGGTAATCGCCACGCCGAAAGGTAGCCTCCGTGTACGGCGCCCCGCGGTGTGCGGCTGTGTACCAACATCGTTCCTCGTCGGGATCCGCGGTCCGAAGAAAAGCTGCCAGGTCGTCGTACACCGACCACTTCAGATCCGGCCAGTAGTCCAGCCCCGCGCGCCTTCTTCGTCGGTCGTCGATCGAGAAACCGAGCGGGCCGATGAGGTGGAGCATCGCCCCGGCGGCCACGCACAGACGGCCGATCGTGCCAGTGTTCTGAGGAATCCTTGGCTCCACGAGCACGACGTGAAAGGTGGGATCGAGGTCCGCTGACACAGTCCAGGAATCTAAGAGATGACGGTGCGGTGCCTACGCCGGGCTGGGGCGGCTTGACAAGCGCCTCGGAGGACCGAAGAATGGTCTTATGAAGCGAACTTGGAAAACAGCCGCTCCGTGGGCGACGATCAGCTTGTTGGTTACGGTGGTCGCGGCGGGCCCCAGCCAGCAGGGGGAGGTGGTCGTGGAGCGCACTGAGCTAAAGTGGAGCAGCACCGGGCGAGTGCTGGGTCACCTGAACCGTGGGGCTCCACTCAAGCGACTCGGTGGCCGAGGGGGCTGGATGCGCGTCCGTGTCCACGGGTGGATGTGGCGGCCGTCGCTCGGCCGAAGTGGTGACCAGTATCGCGTGACCCCGGGTCGAGAAAACGTTCGGGCTGGGCCCAACGGCAAGATCTTGGGGTCGCTTGTCCGCGGCGTCGAAGTGCGCCGCGTCGGTACGCAGGGGCGATGGTTCGATATCGAGATGATTGGTTGGTTGCCCAATTCGGCAGTTCGGGAGGTAACGGTGGCTGAGCCCGCAGGGGCGGAGGGCGTAACCGGAGGCGAGTCGGTGCCGCCTACCGGGACCGCGACACCCGGTACTCGTCGCGGGACGATCGGCCAATTGGCCGAGTCGGTTGGGATGCGTGGAAAGCCTGGCGGTTCGGAGATCGCGACGTTGCCCAAAGGGTTGAACCTGGCGGCGTTCGAGACCCGTGGTGACTGGACCCGTGTACGCGTAGAAGGTTGGGTTCCGACCGGCGTCGTGGAGACTGGCTCTGGCGCCGACGCTACACCGGCAGCTGTCGCGCTCGCTCCGGAGGAGTTTACCGGCCATCAGGTGGCATGGACCCTCGAA
>DAOWHI010000215.1 GCA_030641505.1 Gemmatimonadota bacterium
GGCGGCAAGCTTCGATTTCGCATGCCGAGAGTAGGGCTTCGCAGGCGTGTGTTCCGTAATTTCGTGATTGCTCACTACGCCGTACACGGTCGTGGTACTCGCAAAAACGAGCCGGGTGACGCCGGCCTGCACAGCCGCGTGAGCAACGTTGGCGACGCCTGTCACGTTGGTCTCTGTCGGAGAGGGGTCGCCTTGCGACGGCTTGGCGAGGTGAAAAACTAACTGGCAATCTGCGACGGTGCGCTCGACGTCATCTCGGTTTCGAATGTCCCCGCGCGCGATTTCTACTCCTAGGGTCTCAAGGGAACTTGCATCGCTAGCCGGGCGAACCAGCGCTCTAACATGGAACGATTCGTCAATTAGGCGTTGAACCAGCGCGGAACCGATGAACCCCGTAGCCCCGGTTACGAGGGCCTTCAAATCACGTCGTTGCGGGAGAGCGCTCCCGCCTTGATCTCTCGGTCGTGCACGGTCATGTGTCGATCGATGTCCGATTCAAACGAGAGTATTTGTTGCCGCGCAGTTCCCATACCGGCGGCGTAACCAACAACTTCTCCCGCAGCGTGCGCGAACAGTCCAGCGACCAGCGCGGGTAGTATGCGTGGCAGCAACTGGTACTCTCGATCGCAGCGGCGTATCCAAGGAAGTATCAACCGTAGATGGATCAACGGAATCAGCGGCGAGCCAAATATGTACAGGGCACGTCGTACGGGTGACCACTTCTCTCTTGAAGCCCGGCTTGCGCCATAGGCGCGCCCAACCCAAAAACGGAATCGAAGAAAGGAGTCTGCGAGCGAGACGTTGAAGTGCAGAACCTTGGCATCTGGCTCCAAGAACAGATCGTAACCTTTCGACTTCAGGTCCCGAGGTAACGCCCCATCCCGTTCCAGCATCGTCGCCAACTCGGGGCCGTAATCGATGAGAAGTGGATGCTTGTAGACGCTGCTGGTCGCCGGCAAGATGTCGATGACACCATTTTCGACCGGGAAAATCCACCGTCCGTGGCCCATAAAGAAGTGCGACCAGCTGATCATGCTGTCGGGATTGGCGTTCAGCTCGGCTGGCCCCACCCCAGCCCACGCCGACTCATGTGCCGCGATAAGCTTCTCCGCCCAGTCATGGTTGGGATAGCTGTGGTTGCCAACAAATCCGACCAAAGGCGCGCTCGCCTGACGCACACCTTCCGCCATCGCCTGTGCTCGCGAGTCGATTCGACCCGCGTCCACCACCTGCACTCGGCAGAAATCGTCGGCGAGAGTCTCATCGAGAGTGAGGACCCTCGGATTCGACGTCACGAACAGCACCTCGAGTTTGTCTTTCACCGTCTGCCGGCGGAGGTGTTCGATCGTACGCGGTAGTTCGCCACCCTCTGGCACGTAGAGGAGGACGGATAACGCAGGAACTCTCGTGGGACTCAGCCTGACAACTGCAAGCGCTCTCTAAACGGTGTCCAGAGCGTCAAGACGTTGAGCCCAAACAGAATCGTTGCACCCATCCCGATCGGAGCGATGTCCGGCCGGCTGGCGAGGAACAAGCTCCGCGACATGAGCGCCGATAAGAGCATCAGCAACACGCTGCCGACCAGCGCGGTGGCGACAAACGGGCGGCTGAGCGCCGGCCGGGAGAACTGAACGCCCCACAGCGCGAGCAGCGAAGCGGTCGCCGGAATAAAGAAGATGAACCAACCGATTATGGCCGCGGTGTCGACCTCTTCATGCAACACGCCGAGCAGCTTCCCGACCGGTATCAAAACCAGCACCGTCACCGCCATCGCGTTCGCGACGATCAGCAATACTCGCAGCTGTTTCATCAACTTGTCCGCGCCTTGCGCGTCCTGAACGGGGTCCAGAGCACCAGGACGTTCAGCCCAAATAGGATCGTCATTACGATCCCGATCGGAGCGACGTCCGGCCGACCGGCCAGATAGAGACTCCGCGCGAAGATGGCCGATACAATCGTCAACACGGTGCTGCCGATAACCGCAGTGGCAACGAACGGCCGGACCAGCCTCGCATGCGAGAACTGGACTCCCCAAAGCGCGGAAAGAGACGCCAGCCCCACAACCGTGTAGAGCAACCACCCGATGAAAGCCGTGTCAGTGAATCCCCGCTCGAGCGCACCGACCAACTTCCCCGCCGGTACCATGAGCAATAGGATCACCAGCGCCGCATTACCAACGATGAGCAATAACCGAAGTTGTTTCATCGCGGCTCCTTGTTCGCGTAGCTAAGGGCGCTGGCCAGGGGGACGGCGTCGGTCCGCGCGTGGGACCTCCCCCCGGGGCTGCCTGTCGTCATCGACCCGGGGCGGTTGGGCGTCCGGGCCGAACTGGGGAGCGGGTGGTGGTGGCGCAGCAACTTCGGCGTCTTCGTCCGCTGCCGACTCTTCAGTGTCTTCGCCCGCTGCCTCAATCGCTGCGGCTACGCTATCCATGATTCCAGCGGCGGCCAGCGAGTCAAAGACAACGCCGGGCGCTCCCATCTCTTGCAGCCCCTCGAGCATCCCGCGAAGCGCTTCCATCTCTTCGGCTAACCCCGGTGCCGCAGGAAGACCCGCGTCTTCCTGCTCGTTTTGCTGCCGCTGGAGCTCCTCCAACCGTTGGCGCTGGGTCTCGATTACCTGCTGCTGAGCCTCATCTGCTTGTTGCATTTCCTGGAGCTTGCCGACCGCTTCGAACAACTGACCCGTGATCGCCTCGGGCGTCGAGCTCTCCGGCGGTGGCGGCTGCTCTTCCTCGCCGCCGCGCATCAAGAACACGGTAACACCCACCGCGGCGGCCACCGTCACCACCGGCTTCAGGTACGGCACGTTCCACCGCCGGTGTGAATCCCCGCGCGATCGACCGATCGAGAAGCGACCTGGATCGATCCCCATCGCCGACGTCCGCGAGCCCAAACCCTCACCGACCTGGACGCCATAGATCGTCATCGGATCCAACGCGCCCTTGAGCTCCTGCTCACCCAGATCCTTGAACTCGAACTCCGGCCGTTGCCGGATCTGACGCCACACGTCCTCGCTTATAACGACTTGTCCAGCGCCAGCGGCCTCTTGGAGCCGCGCGCCGATGTTGACGCCGTCACCGTACAGATCGCCATCCGGCATTTGCGCCACGTCGCCGACGTGGATCCCAACCCGCAAGCTGTGACCGTCGCCGGGCGGACTCTCGGCGGTGCGCTTGGTGTACTCTTTCTGAAGATCGATGCCCGCGCGAACCGCGGATTGGGTGCTCGGGAACTCGGCCAGCACCCCGTCACCCAGGAACTTCACGACTCGCCCGTCGTGTTTTTCGACCGATTCCTTGACGACGGATTGGAAGATCTCGACCAGCCGAATCGCCTCGGCCTCGTCAACGGCCGAAAGCCGACTATAGTCGACGATATCGGCAAACCAAACGGCGGCGAGGCGGTGCTGAGGCCCATTCATAACGCTGATTGAGAATAATGATCGCGGGGGGACAGCGCCCCTGCCTAGCGAGATCCAAGTTCGTTTCCTTTATTGATGGTCGTTTGACAGATCTCTGCTTGATCGGGTATAGTCATAGATTGTCATTTTTGCCTCCCAGGCCGAGGAGGAGCCTTCCATGCGGGTCCGTTCACCGAGCTTTTTCGTTTTCTTCTCGCTTATCGTAGCGGCTTGCGCCGAGGGCGACGGCCCGACCGCTCCGAACGCGCCCGAACTCCTCTCGCGCGGCGCACTAGCCCCAGCCGCGGCGGTCCAGTTGCGTCACCAGGAGGACCTCATGCAGGTCCCGGGTGTGGTAGGGGTAGGCCTCGGGGCGACCGAGAGCGGACGACCAGCCATCGTTGTCCTCGCCGAACATGGCGCGGTAGCGGGTTTCCCGGCGTCGCTCGGCGGGGTAGCAGTGCGAGTCATGGTGACCGGGGAGATCTGGGCGCTGCAACAAGAACCGCGCAAGAAGTGCGAAACGCCACCTTGCGGAGGCCCCGGTGGTGGCGGAGAAGGCGGTGGCGGTGGGGGCGATCTTGATCCGACCGCCCGGCTCCCGCGCCCGGTTCCGATCGGAGTATCGACCGGACATCCCGCTATTACTGCCGGTACGATCGGCGCTCGCGTCAAGAACGGCGGGAAGGTCTACGCGCTGAGCAACAACCACGTCTATGCCGCCTCGAACGCTGCCAATCCTGGAGACAACGTTTTGCAGCCCGGAACGTTTGACGGCGGTGTTAACCCGGCCGATGCGATCGGCACATTAGCCGATTACCAGGTGATCGATTTCAGCGGGGGTAATAACACGATCGACGCGGCGATCGCCCTGACGTCGACAGGGAACCTCGGAATATCGACGCCCTCCGGCGGCTACGGCACGCCGCGTTCCGCGACCATGGCTCCGAGTGTCAACCTCAGGGTCATGAAGTACGGCCGCACGACGACCCAGACCAAGGGACGAATCCAGGTGATCAACGCCACCGTCAACGTGAACTACGGAAGCCCCGGCGTGGCGCGGTTCGTCAACCAGATCGTGATCGGCGGTGGTGGGTTCAGCGCGGGCGGTGACTCAGGGTCGTTGATCGTCGTCGAGAAGGGGCAGGACGCGAGAAAAGCCGTCGGCCTCCTGTACGCCGGTAGCAGCTCCGCTACGATCGCCAACCCGATCGGTCCGGTCCTCGCTCGCTTCGGTGTAACGATCGACGGGAATTAACGCGCAGCACACATTTCTTCTCTTGCTCACCGGGTTCACGCTCGCGTGCGCCGGGAGTAAAACCCGGGTCGACGGTGCAGACGGAGAGGCGATCGGGATGACCGAGCCTGGCATCGAACAGGCGAACCGAACCTTGACCGACAGCGTAATCGACCTGCCGGGTGTGAGCGGCGTCGGGATTGGCGAGTGCGAGGGTGGTGAGCCGTGCCTCGTCGTGATGGTCGCGGAAAAGACGGACGAGCTGTTGAAGCTGATCCCCTCGTCCGTCGATGGTTTTCCCGTCGTCGTGGAAGAGACCGGCGCGTTCCGCGCCCTGGAAGACGAGTAGGACGCAGCCGGGAAACCGGCACCCATCCATTCAGGAGGCATAGATGTCCGACCAACGGGTCGATCTGATCACTGGATCGAGTTCCGGCTTCGGCCGACAAGTCGCACTCAAGTTGGCGCGCCGTGGTGACCGGGTGTACGCGACGATGCGCGAGCCAGAAGGCAAGAACCGCGACACCGCCGCGGAGCTCCGCTCGATCGCGGACGGTGAAAACCTTGACATCCGCACGATCGATCTCGACGTCGCGTCCGATGCATCGGTCGAGGCCGCCGTCGAGCAGATCATTGCCGAGTCGAACCGCATCGACGTGGTCGTCAACAACGCCGGTCAGATGTACTTGGGGATCGCCGAGGGATTCTCACCCGACCAGTTCAGCCATCAGCTCGATGTCAACCTGGTCGGCGTGTACCGCGTCACGCGCGCGGTGCTCCCCCACATGCGGGAGCAAAACTCTGGCCTGATCGTCAACTTGACTTCGGTCGCCGGCCGGATCGCGTTCCCATTCTATGCGCTGTATTGCGCCAGCAAATGGGGTCTCGAAGGGTTGTCGGAGTGTTTGCGGTACGAGTTGGTCCCCAAGGGGATCGACGTCGTGGTCGTCGAGCCCGGCCCGTTCCAGACCGATTTACTCAAGAAGACGCAGTCGACCGGCAAGGTGCAAAACTTCGAAGGCTATCCCGAGCTGGACTCGCTGTGGACCGACTTCATGGCATGGTACGAACCGGCGCTCACCGATCCCGCGATGCTCGACGATCCCGAGGCGCAGGTCGATCCAGCGCTCGTGAGCGACGCCATCGTCGAGTTGGTCGAAACGCCGGCCGGCGAGCGCCCGTTTCGCAACGTCGTCGGACTCGACCTCGGCACGGTCCGCGAGCTGAACGCCACGA
>DAOWHI010000175.1 GCA_030641505.1 Gemmatimonadota bacterium
GTGATGAGAGGGCGTGAGATCCTAAACAACCCGAGTCTCAACCGAGGCACTGCGTTCACGCGGGACGAGCGGGACCGGTTGGGACTCCACGGTCTTCTGCCGCCTCGTGTCGAGACCCAGGAAGAGCAAGTCGCGCGCATTATCGAGAACTGCGATCGAAAACCGTCCGACATCGAACGGTATATTTTTCTGATGGCGCTTCAAGATCGGAACGAAGCCCTCTTCTACCGCACGATCATCGATCATCTTCGGAAGATCATGCCGCTGATCTACACGCCGACGGTAGGGCAGGCGGGCCAGGAATACGGTCACATCTTCCGTAGCGGCCCAAGAGGGTTGTACGTCACCGCCGAGGACCGCGGGTCGATCGGCCGCGTGCTCGACAATTGGGCCGAGCGGGACGTGAGAGTGATCGTCGTTACGGACGGAGAGCGGATCCTCGGCTTGGGCGATCTGGGAGCCAATGGGATGGTGATCCCGCTCGGGAAGCTCGCGCTGTATAGTGCGGCCGGTGGCATCGATCCCGCCAAGACGTTGCCGATTCTGATCGACGTTGGTACCAACAACGAGTCGCTTCGCGGCGACCCAATGTACTTGGGGTTGCGCCAACCACGCTTAACCGGCGACGAGTACCTGGAGTTTATCGACGAGTTCGTCGAAGCGGTGGAAGAAAGGTTTCCGAACAGCCTCATCCAATTCGAAGACTTCTCGACCCCCAACGCTCACAAGCTGCTAGCGCGGTACCGCGATCGTCACTGCTCGTTCAACGACGATATCCAGGGCACGGCCGCAGTGGGTCTGGCAGGTCTCCTGGCTGCGCTCAGGATCACGGGGGGCGACTTGGTCGATCAATGCGTGGTGTTCCTTGGCGCCGGCTCGGCCAACACCGGCATCGGCGATCTTTTCATTCGCGCGCTCGTAGAGGAAGGTCTGGATGAAACGGAAGCACACCGTCGCGTCTGGTTGATCGATAGTGGCGGTTTGGTTGTTCGTTCGCGCGCCGACTTGGCATCGCACAAGCGCCCGTTCGCCCACGAACATGAGCCCTTGACCGACCTGGTCGAAGTCGTTGAGGCGATCGCGCCGACCGCGTTGATCGGCGCAACGGGACACCCGGGGACGTTCAATCGCCCGGCGTTAGAATCGATGGCCCGGATAAACCGGCGACCGATCGTCTTTGCGCTGTCGAACCCGACCTCTAAATCCGAGTGCACCGCCGAGCAAGCGTACGAGTGGACTGACGGCCGCGTGGTCTTTGCGAGCGGGAGCCCGTTCGACATGCTCGAGTATGGCGGAAAGACGGTTTCCCCAGGTCAGGCGAACAACGTGTACGTGTTTCCGGGAATGGGGCTGGGCGTGTTGGTGAGCAAGGCGAGGCGCGTGACTCGGGAGATGTTCCTGGATGCTGCTCGCGCAGCCGCCGGCACGGTCACGCAAGAGCGACTCGACGAAGGCTCGATCTTCCCGCCACTCGCCGAGATTCGAAAGGTCTCGGCGGCGATCGCAGTGGCGGTATGTCGGCGTGCGGCCGAACAAGGGTTGGCCCGCGCTGAGCTTCCCGCCGACCTCGAGGGTCACGTGGTCGCTTCGATGTACCGGCCGGAGTACACCCCAGTCGATTGACGTTTGACACCCCTGTTTGGGAATGCTAGGGTGGGTTGATCGTGTAAGGTAAATCCTTACGCGACCATCCAAACCCATCCAGCAAACGGGGGGGTCCATGCTGACTTCGAAGGTCACTTCTCTCTGGGTAGCGGCGCTCGCGGCGATTATTGTCGGAGCAGCGTGCGCACCCGCGCCCGACACCGCCACGACCAACGGTGATGAACCGACGGTGGCCTCGATGCTCCCGAAGCCCGCGTTCAACGCGGCCGGCGAGTTGGAGCAACCCGTGGGGTATCGAAAGTGGGTCTACGTCGGGACGCCGATCACGCCCAACGACTTGAACCCACCCGAAGCGGCATTCCCCGACTTCCACAACGTCTACATCCACCCCGATGATTTCGCGCACTGGGAGGCGACCGGCGCGTTTCGTGACGGCACCGTTCTCGTCAAGGAGTTGGTCAGCGTGGGGTCCAAGCAAGCGGTGAGTGGAAACGGGTATTTCATGGGCGAGTTTTCGGGGCTGGAGGCGACGGTCAAGGACGCCGCGCGGTTCGTGGATGAGCCCGGCAACTGGGCCTATTTCACCTATGGCCATGCGTACCCGCTGGCGGAAACAGCTGCCGCGCAGCCGGTCGGCGCGTGCAACGTGTGTCACGACGTTTCAGCGGCCGACGATTGGGTCTTCACGCAGTACTACCCGGTTCTCTCGGCAGCGAAGGGCGCAGCCGCACCGGCGATTGAGGAGGAACCTGTCGATGAGGCGGCGGCCTCCGCCAAGGCCGAGACCGTGTCTGGGGCGGACGCTGTGCCGACCGACAAAGACGAGCTCTTCTCTTACCTGCAGGCCGGAACGTACAAGTCGTTCGCGCGCGAGGCGGAGCCACACACATCCGTGGGACCGCATCCCTCGCCCCAGCTTCAGCCGAGCTCGAACGTGGTGGCCTTTTTCAACGGTCCGATGGACGCGTCTCTAAAAGCGGGGAACGCAACCCACCCAAAAGGAGCGGCGATCGTTAAGGAGTTTCATGACTCCGACGGTCAATTGTCAGGCTGGGCGGTCAGCGTAAAAACGGTCGCAGACAGCCAGAACGGTCAGGGTTGGTATTGGTACGAGATCCTGAGCACGACCGATGGCAGTGATCCCGTCGCGGCAGCGAATGGCGTCGCGTTGTGTGCTGGATGCCATTCGACCGGAAAGGACCTCGTGCTCAGCAAGTACCCGTAGCGGCCGGGACAACGACGAAAGGAAACAAACTGATGAACCGGACTCGGCTGCTACTTTGTGCAGCCATAGCGCTAAATGTGACCCCCGCGTTTGCGCA
>DAOWHI010000271.1 GCA_030641505.1 Gemmatimonadota bacterium
CGCCATCGTCAACGCGATACAGGCTTCCACGCTGATCGACCCAGAATAAGTCCGCGCCATCGGAGTGGATGTCGCGAACCGCGCGCGCAAACGGTGCCAGATCCCAACCCGCCGTGAGACCCACCACGAGCGCACGATCCGAGCTGTCGGTCGATCGCCACAGGGCCGCTCGCCGATTGTTCTCGGACACCGGGTCTTGCGGCACCGACACAGCCGCCTCGACGCGCGCAACGCCAGCGGCTCGAGCCGGCAACGGAACGCGGGCGATGAACCGCTCGCCGGCGTCGAGCGGTGGCACGGCACGCCGTCCAACCGACCGATCGTCGACTGTGACCTCGAGCGTGCCTTGGACGTCGATCGCTCGCCCGCCGACCGCGGCCACCTCAGCCAATGCTGTTGCGCCACCATCGCGATCCGTCTCGACGCGTAGCGTCACCAACGCGGCGTCGGGGATTGCCACCGGCTGCGGCGACCAACCGTAAACGGGGACGACCGTCGGTTCGGCCGATCGACCTCTCGCCGCGCGACCGTCCGACAGCACGATGATCGCATCGGGTAACTCGCTCGCCGCGGCTTCGATCGCCGCGCCGATGTCGGTCGTCGACCCGCCAAACGAATCGACGCTCACGTCCCAATCGGTCGTCCAGCTCGCGAAGCGGGGCCCCGTGAGCCACTCACGCGCCGCGTCAGCCCGGCGCACGCCGTCCGCCCCACCGACGTCCATGCTGCGCGATCGATCGACCAGTACGGTCAGCGTTCGCCGAGCGGCATCCCCCGTCCGTTGACATCCGACGTCGAGCAGGGTCAGCAGCAGTAACGCGGCGGCTGTCGACTTCAATAACCCCCGCACCACACCGCTGCGACCGGGCGGAGAAAACACCAGCCAAGTCACTAAGGCGATCGCGCCCACCGCCAGCGCCAACACCGGCGACGGGCTCCAACTCAATCCACTCACGTCGATTCGACGCCTAGGTAGGCAGCGGGGATCCCCCAATCCCCCCAATGGGCGCGCAGATGGCGAGCCAGCAGCGTGGGTCGAAACGGCGCTTCCACGAACGCCTCGCGATCAAGCCATGCCACGTCGACCAACGTTGCAGAGCCCACGGCCTCGGGATCGACGCCTAGTCGGGGATGACCACCGAACCCGGTTATCGCAAACGTGCAGTCCACGACGTGCCGGCCGGCGGAGCGAAACTCGCTGAGCGCCCACAAATGCCCGTCCTCGATAGCGAGCCCTGTTTCTTCGTCAAACTCCCGGACTAGCGCATCCCACATCGACTCGTCCAACTCCAGATGCCCTCCTGGCAGCACCCAGTATTCGGCGTCGTGCTTCCGATGCAGCGCACACAGCAGCGCGTGCTCCCAGAAGCATGCGCCTTGAACTCGCACTTCGATCGTCGCGCGTGTCATGCTACGCTCCGTTCTCGTGCGTGAGCGCAAAGGCGAGGCTCTCGAGCTCGATCTCCAAATTGACGTTCCGCAACGTGATCCCGGGTGGAACCCGGAGTCGAGTCGGGGCAAAGTTCAGGATCGCCCCCACGCCGGCAGCGATCAAGAGATCCGCGACTGACTGCGCGCTGATTACCGGCGTGACGATGATCCCCATCTCGATTCGGGCTGCGCGGACCACGCGATCTATCGACTCGATGTCCTCGACGACCAGCCGACCCCAGTGTTGGCCAATTTTGCCGGGGTCGTTGTCAAACACACCGACGACATCGAACCCCTGCCCGCGAAAGCCATCATAGAAAAACAGTGCAGCACCTAGCTTGCCGGCGCCAACCAGGCCCACGCGCCAGCGCCGGCCGAGCCCGAGGATCTCAGTCACTCGTTCACGAAGCTCGGAAACAGGGTATCCGAGGCCACGCTTGCCGAACGATCCGAAATGGGAGAGGTCCTTTCGAACCTGCGCTGGGGTCATGCCTCCGAGCTCGGCGAGATCCCCGCTCGAAACGGTCGTCTTTCCGGCGAGCTCAAACGCGTCCAGAACGCGTAAGTAGAGGCTCAGCCGGCGGACGGCAGACTCGGAGATCTTGGCGGGGCGCATGGTGGGTGACGGCTGGAGGTCAGTTCGTTTGTGATTGATTTCACAAGGAAAGCCAGTATACGAGCCGTCGCCAGAGCCGGTCAAGCGGCTTATCGTTCGGCTGGCCTCGAATAAGGAGTTCCGCGTGCCGTCAGCCGAAAAGAGCATCAACCGCTTGCTGGACAGATTCGGCCTCGACCGGCCGGAGCTCAGGGCATGGGCCTTCTACGATTGGGCCAACTCGGCGTTTTTTCTGACGGTCGTGGCGACTGTCTTTCCGATCTTTTTTCTCGACGTGGCGGCCGATGGGCTGCCACGTGCCGTCGGCGCGGAGCGGTACTCATGGGCCACCTCCCTCGCGTTGCTGGTTATCGCGCTGGCGGCCCCGGTCCTCGGTGCGATGGCCGACTACGGCGGTTTCAAGAAGCGCTTCCTGGGCTCCTTCTTGGCCCTCGGCGCGACCGCCACCGCATGCATGTTCTTCATCCACCAGGGTCAATGGTTGTTCGCGCTGGTGCTGTTTGGGCTGGCTAACATCGGGGTTCAGGGCAGCGTCGTCTTCTACGACTCGCTGCTTCCGCACGTCGCACGGCAGGACGAGATCGATCGCGTGTCGGCAGCCGGGTTCGCGCTCGGCTACTTGGGCAGCTCGATGCTGCTCGCGCTGCAGTTGGCGTGGATCCTCAAACCAGCCTGGTTCGGGCTGCCGGCAGGCGCCGGGATAACACCAGACCAGGCATCGCTCCCAGCGCGGTTGGCGTTCGTCTCGGTAGCGGTGTGGTGGATCGGTTTCGCGATCCCGCTCTTTCGGCGTGTGAGCGAGCCGGTGCCGCAGCTCGAGCCAGACGAGCGGCCGGGTCAGAATCCGCTCGCGGTCGCGATCCAACGGCTGCGAGAGACGTTTCAAGAACTCCGCACCTATCGCCACGCGTTCCTGATGCTGGTCGCGTTCCTAGTCTACAACGACGGTATCGGGACGATCGTCCGGATGGCCACGCTGTTCGGTGCGGAGATCGGGATCGGCCGGGGCGTGTTGATCGGAGCCATTCTCCTGGTTCAGGTGATCGGGGTCCCGTTTGCGTTGCTGTTCGGCCGGCTGGCCGGTCGGATCGGGGCCAAGCGCGCAATCCTAGTCGGCTTGACGATCTATGTCGGGGTCGCGTCGTACGCGTACTTCATCGACTCTGCGATCGAGTTCTTCGGCCTCGCAATCTTTGTCGGGATGGTGCAGGGCGGGTGCCAAGCGTTAAGCCGGTCGCTGTTCGCGAGCATGATACCGCGTCACAAGTCGTCCGAGTTTTTCGGCTTCTATGGCGTTCTGGAGAAGTTCGCGGGCGTGCTCGGGCCAGCGATCTTCGCCATGACGATCCGGCTAACGGGATCCAGCCGGCACGCCATCCTGTCGGTGATCGTCTTCTTCGTCGTCGGGGCGCTGCTGCTCAGCCGGGTCAACGTCGACGCTGGGCGGGCAGCCGCGCGACGCGCCGATGAGGGTCGGCCGGCCGCACCCTGAAAGGGTTTTCCACAGCTATCCACAAGCCCCCCACGGCTCGATCCCGATCGGTGATCCAGCCGCGGGCCATGGTGGCTCGAGCCAGGGAGCGTACTCGCCAAAATACTTTCACCATTCCTCGTGTCGCGTAGGGTATCGGACCCTACCACAACGACTTGCGCCCACGACCTAGAGCCGGGCCTCAAGAAAGCGAGGCTATCTCGATTAAGGCCAACCGCCTTGGCCTGCGTAGGCACGCCGCCAAGCGAACGCTCGCCACTCCCGTCGATGTGGAAAAAAACGTTCGCGATCGAACAGCGATTCAGGCAGGCGAGTGACCGCCGATCTTGGCTAGCGATCGCTCAAGCGCCAGCCATTCCTCGATATCGAGGGTCTCGGGCCGACGACTCAGATCGATGTCGGTCGCGTCGGCCACAGCGACCACCTCGTCTACCGTCAGCTTCCACGATGATCCCGTTCGCAGACTCTTCTGAAGCTGCTTGCGGCGTCGCGTAAACAACTCCCGAACGAGCGAGCGAACTCTTCGGAGACCGGCCGAGTCGAGTTCCCAACGATCATGCGGAGTCAACCGAATGACGGTCGATTGAACGCTGGGCGCGGGCCGAAACGCACCCGAGCGGACGTGAAACAACGCCTCAGCGTCAGCCACCAGCTTGACCCCGACCGTCAGCGCGCCATTTTGCTTCGAACCTGGCTCCGCCACCAAACGCTCAGCGACCTCGCGCTGAACCATCAGCACCAATTCGGCGATCGCCGCGCTCGGTACTTGATCGAGCAAGTGAAAGACGATCGGAGACGTGATCGCGTAGGGGAGGTTCCCAGCCACGTACCAGCTACCGCTGGTAGCTGGACGTAGCCGATACTCAAGGATGTCTGCCGGAACGATCTGCAACCGGCTCTCGCCGGCCCACCGCGAGCCGAGTTCAGCTGCTAAGACCTGATCAATCTCGACAGCGGTCACGTGCCAACCGCTGGCCAACAGGTGCTCGGTCAGCGCACCCTTGCCGGGACCGACCTCGAGCACGTCAGCGCCGACCGGAGCACGAAGTGAGGCCGCTATCCGTGAGGCCGTCTTGCGGTCATGGAGAAAGTGCTGGGAGAGGCGCGGCCGGCCGCGCCGTTTCACCGCGACAGCCGAGTCGCCGCGGCGACCGTGTCAACGAAGCGAAAATGCCGATCGATGTGCAACTCTTTGATCAGATCGGAAAAACGCTTTGGAAAAGCGACGATCGTCAGCCCGCCACCCACGGCACGGCAGCGCTCGTTCATCCGGTAGAGCAGCGCCAACCCGGGCGTGTCGATGTGGACGACGCGATTGAAATCGAGCACGATGTTTGGGTCTTGACCCGGCGCTTTCAACGTCTCTTCGATCACGTGACGCAGGCGCGGGACGGTCGTTGCGACCAAGTCGCCAGTCACCTCGACGACCATCGACCCCCCGTCGGGGGATGGCGTGACCTCGATCTCGAGGGGTGCCTCGATCGGATCGGTCATCTGAGCCCCAGGCGCACGGAGGCGTCCGCGAGCCGTTCGAGCGCTTCGGTTAGCGCTTCCTCGGTGGCAGCAAACGACAATCGGATGAACCGGTCGGCGCCAAAGGCCTCGCCCGGCACCAGCGCCAGGCGCTCGTTATCGAGCAGATCCATGCACAAGCCGGTCGAGTTGGCGCCCAGCGAGTCACACCACCGACCGGCGTCGATCCACAGATAGAACGCCCCATCCGGTGGATACGGGGTTAGCCCCGGGATCGCAGCTACCCCTTTGAGCAATAGATCTCGTCTCCGATTGAAGGCCAACACCATCTCCTCGATTGCACGTTGTCGCGGTTCGCGCTCGCTCAGCGCAGCCAACGCCGCATACTGACACGGCAACGCGGTATTGGTGTTGATGTGGCCTTGCAGACGCGTCATGGCAGCGATGACTTCACGCGGCCCCACTGCGTATCCGACCCGCCATCCGGTCATGGCGAACGCCTTTGAGAACCCGTTGACGAGGACGACTCGCTCGTAATCGCGCGCTCGCGCCGCGACCGAGGCGTGTTCGGTATTGTAGACAATCGCGTGGTAGATCTCATCGGAGATGATCCATGCATCGTACTTCGCGGCAATCGCGACAAGGCGATCGAGTTCTGCGCCGCTCAACACCGCGCCCGATGGGTTGCTGGGCGAGTTCAGCACCAGCCCCCGGGCGCCGGATCGGAACAGCGCCGCCACCCGATCGGGATCGGGCTTGAAGCCATCTGCGGCTGTGGTCTCGAGAATCACCGGCACGGCTCGCGCCAAGCGAGCGATCGGCGGGTAGGAGACCCAGTACGGAGCCGGAATGACGATCCTGTTGCCCGGGCCGAACAGAGTGAAGATCGCGTTGAACAACGCCTGTTTGGCGCCAACGGTGACCAACACCTGCTCGGGCGTGTACGCGCCGCCACACTCTTGGCTGAGGTATGCCGCCACCTCCGCTCTCAGTGGCGCCAGTCCGGCCGCCGGCGGGTAGTGAGTCTGACCGTCGCGAATCGCCTCGATCCCGGCCTCGGCGATGAACCCCGGAGTTGCAAAATCCGGCTCCCCGGCGGACAAGGAGATCACCGGCAGGTCCGCCGCCTTGAGCTCGGCGGCAAGGCGCGTCATGCCCAGCGTCGCTGATTCTTCCACGCCACCGAGGTTGGCGTAAACCTGAACGCTCACGGCTAGCTTTCGCCGCCGAACTTGGCGGCCAGCTTTTTGGCCACCGGAGGCGCGACGAAAGCCCCGACATCGCCACCAAGCCGGGCTACCTCACGGACCAAACTCGAGCTCAGGAAAGAATGCGTGGCATCAGGAGCCATAAACAGGATCTCGATCTCGGGTGCTAGGTGTTTGTTCATCAAAGCCATTTGAAACTCGAACTCGAAATCGGAGACCGCGCGGAGACCGCGCAGGATGATCGACGCACCACAACTGCGAGCGAACTCGACCGTGAGTCCATCGAATGACTCGATCCGGATCCGTGGATCGTTGCCCAGGACTTCGGTCAGCATCGCGAGCCGTTCGTCGATCGAGAACAACGGACGCTTGTCGGTGTCCGCTGCGACCCCCACGATCAGCGCGTCCACCACTGTGAGAGCTCGGTTGATCAAGTCTTCGTGGCCTCGCGTCACCGGGTCGAACGTCCCGGGGTAGAGCCCGATCAGTCGGTTGGTAGTCGGCACGTTCACTTTCGCCAGAAAAAAGTCACGCCGGTATCGCCGTAGCGCCGGGTCTCGCCGGTCGGGGCTGATTTGCTGAGGGGCCAGTCGGCGGCGTGCTCGATAACGCACACCGACGTCCACCAGTCCCGTTCCACCACGGCATCAACAAGTGGCTCCAGATCGGTCGCGTATGGAGGATCGCAGAAGACCATATCGTAGGTCGCCCCATCTTCGACGATTTGTCGGCAATAGTCCAGTGCATCGAGAACCACAATCTCCAGCCGCTCATCGAGATCAAGCGCCTCTACGTTCCGTTCGAGCGCCGCCTGCGCTCTGGAATTCTGCTCCACACACGTCGCAGTCGTCGCCCCTCTGCTCAACGCCTCGATCGCCAACGCACCCGTGCCGGCATAGAGATCGAGTACTCGCGCCCCCCGGACGGCATCGCCGAGGATGTTGAAGATCGCCTCCCGCACTCGATCCGACGTGGGACGCAAGCCGCCCACTCGCGCGCTGTGAAGCCGGCGCCCACGGAGTTGGCCGGCGATGACCCGCACCCTATTCGCTACCCGTGCGCTGGTTCGCCAGCGGTATCGGGCTGAACGTCGATCACCCGACCCTGAAGCGTCGAGCGCCCCTGAAAGTCGTTTTCTCTTAACCGGCAGGCGATCGTCAACGTTCCCCGATTGAGATCCATCTCTTCGAGCAGATGGCCCAGGTTGAAGCCGATCGTGTCCAGCGTCCGACCATCCCCGGCGACGATCATCTTCAGGTGATTGTCACCAACGATCCGCGGGTACCCACGCGGTGCCACACCACCGATCGCTAACACGGGTTCGGGGTTCCCCGGTCCAAACGGACCGAACCGGGCCAGCGCCAGATAGAGGCGGGCGTCCACCTCCTCGAGCCGTACCGCGGCGTCAATCGTCAAGCTCGGCACGAGCTGCTCTGGCGCGATCTGATCGCGAGCGACGCCGAGAAATGCATCCCGGAATCGCGAAATCGATTCCCGCCGGATGGCCAAACCCGCTGCATGCCGATGGCCGCCGTACGCATCCAAGTGCTGCTCGCATTCACGTAACGCGTTGAGCAGGTGAAATCCGGCCACGCTCCGAGCCGAGCCGCGGCCCGTTCCGTCGCGGTCGATGGAGATCACGATCGTCGGCCGATGGAAGCGTTCCACGATGCGTGACGCGACAATCCCGATGACCCCTGGATGCCACTCATCGCCGGCCAACACGATCGCCCGGTCACGCTCCGGATCATACGATTCATCGAGGATCTTGAGCGCTTCGTCGAGCAGCTGGCGATCGGTTTCCTGGCGCGTCGTGTTGATTCGCTCTAGCTCGTCCGCGATCGAGTTGGCCTCGTCTGGCTCATCGGTGAGCAGCAGCGCCACACCACGCTCGGCGGCATCCATTCTCCCAATCGCGTTGATCCTCGGCGCGAGCACGAACCCCACCTGCCACGACGACGGCCGCTGCCCGGCGAGCTCGGTGCGCTCCAACAGCGCTTTCAACCCCGGGTTTCGCGTCCGACCCAGAACATCCAAGCCGTAGTGGATCAACGCCCGGTTCTCCCCGGTCACCGGCACTAGATCGGCGACCGTGCCGAGCGCCACTAGATCGAGTGCAAACCACAGTTTGTCCCGGTTTCTTCCGGCCGATCGCTCGAGCGCCTCGCACAGCTTGAATGCAACTCCGACCGCCGCCAGGTTCAGATCTGGATACCCACTATCCACGCGTTTGGGGTTCAGGATCGCGACTGCGGCCGGCAGCTCGGGGCCGGGCTCATGGTGGTCCGAGACGATCACATCCATGCCAGCCTCCCGTGCGGCACGGACTTCCTCTACCGCGGTCACGCCGCAATCGCAGGTGACGACCAGCTTCACACCACGCTCGACTAGTGCCCGCATTCCCTCCAGCGATACGCCGTAGCCTTCTTCCAACCGGTGCGGGATATAGTACGAGGCGTTTGCACCCCGCCATCGGAGGTAGCGCACCAGAAGCGCGGTCGCCGTAATCCCGTCGACGTCATAGTCGCCGTACACTGCGATCGGCTCGCCGGCCGCAATCGCTTGCTCGACCCGCGCCACCGCGATTTCCATGTCTCGCATCCGAAATGGATCGATGAGCGCATCGAGGTTCGGCTGGAGGAACCGCTCGGCCCTCTCCGGCGTGTCGTAACCGCGGCGTACCAACAGGTTCGCCACAGGCCTCGGCACACCCAGCGCGGCGGTCAGCAAATCCGCAGCGACGGCGTCAACAGTGGGCGGCCAGCTCCATCGGGGTCTCGGTGCGCGGGAGTTCAAAATCCTATCTGGTGAAATTGAGTGGGATCGGGCGGACGATAAGCCGGGTTCTGTGCCGTGACGCCTATCAGCGATCACGGTGACGACCATCGATCTGAGCGGCCTACCCGGAAGTCAAATGCGGCGGGCTACCGCTTCCTTCCCTATTCGGCCTTGCTCCAGAAGGGGTTTGCCGTGCCGCGCCGCTCGCGCGGACGCGCGGTGGGCTCTTACCCCACCCTTTCACCCTTGCCATGCCCGAAGGCATTCGGCGGTCTGCTCTCTGTGGCACTTTCCGTCACCCCTGGGGGCGCCTCGCGTTGTACCCTCCGAAAAGGGCCTCCGCGAGCATCCTGCCCTGTGGAGCCCGGACTTTCCTCCGACGACGTAAGTCGCCGGCGGCCGTCTGTCCGCCCGTTCCCGCTATGAAAAATGCTCGTCAATGGCCTGATTGGCCAGGTCGTCGGCATGTTCGTTGTCCGAACGCGAGACGTGCTTCACACTGACCGAGCCTATCCTCAGCAGAATCTGACTGGCCCGGATGAACCGATCCTTTAGGTCCGGGTCCTTGACTCTGTACTCGCCATTGAGTTGCCGAACCATGAGCTCCGAGTCCGAGTACACCGTGAGATGGGTTGGCAGGTCGGGTTCAAGCGCCTCGAGCCCGCAGATCAGCGCCTCGTACTCGGCCTGATTGTTGGTTCGCTTACCCAGGTACACCCAACCCGAGTCTATAACCGAGCCATCGTCGGCTTCGATGACGAACCCCGCGCCAGCCGGACCAGGGTTCCCACGAGCCGCGCCATCGGTTCGCAGCACGAGGCGCCGCTCTGCCAAGCGTTACTCCTCGTGCGCCGCGTAGACGAGCACGCCGCAAGCCTCGCAGGTGTAGATCCTGCCGTGGTGAGTGATCTCGCGCACTACCTGAGGCGGGAAATAACCATGGCACGAGCCGCACGCACTGCCGTGCAGCGGCACCAGCGCTGGGAATCGCTGCACGCGCCGAAGCCGATCATAGACTCGGTACAACTGATCATCGACCTTCTCGGCGACCAGATTCCGTCGGCGCTCCTCGGTCGCCAACTGCTGGTCGAGCGCCGCCGTCTCGGAATCAATGGATTGCAACTCGTCGTGCGCCGCTTCACGCTTCTGGGCTAGCTCAACCTCGATTTCAGCCAACCGATTTGTGTCCTGTTCGATCGTATCCATCAGCTCGAGGACTTCGGTTTCAAGCTCCCCGATCGTCCGCTTAGCGCCCTGGATCTCGGTCAACAACGCGCTGTATGCCACGTTAGTCTTAACCTGGTTCAGCTGCGCCTCGTACTTGTCACGTTGACGCTGCTGAACCTCGAGCTCGCCCTCACGATTGCGACGATCGAGGCGGGCCCGCTCTACCGCATCCTCGAGCCCCTGCTTTTCGTTCTCCAGCGCGATGATCTCGCTGGCCACCTCAGCCCGCCGGACGGGCAACTGATCGCGCCGGGTCGACAGCTCCACGATCCGCATGTCGACGGCTTGCAAGTCAATTAGAACAGCCAGCTTCAGCTCTCACCCCCAAAAAAAAGAAGGTGTACCAGGCGGTACACCTTCGGATCCCTACGGAGGGACGTTCGAACCCCCCTCGGATGGCGGCGTCGACAGCCCATCCAGGCCGTTGAACACCCCGCTTTCGCCGCCTTGTAGCGACCGTACATCACCAGCTCACTCGTGCGCCACATTTAGTCAAACCTACCCCGATCCGAGTGAGCCGTCCAGCGGACTCAAGACAGGCGAGCTACATTCCTGCCACGGACGTTTGCCATGCAATCGAAGCTCATTCTCTTGACGATCGCTTTTCTCGCTTGTGACAGTGATGATGGGTTCTCACCGACCGCATCGGCGTCCGGTGGCTTGCGCGTCAGCGGCGGGTGGACCGAGATCCGCGGCGTCCGAGAGAACAGCTGCTCCACGCGTCTACCAAAGATCGCCTCCCAGCACATCTCGATTCTGCAGGCTGATGGCTTGCTGACCGTTCGCACACCAGCCGGGCATGAACGGTCGGGAACGATCGATACCGAGACGGGCGATTTCGAGCTCGACACGTTTCTGGAGATCGCCGGCGAAACATGGACGGGAGAACAGCGAGGCCGGTTTTTCTCAGCCGACAGCTACGGGGCCAGAACGTTCGTCAACCTCGTCGACACGGCGACCGAAGCCGCCGATTCTTGCCGCGTGGTAACGTCCGATGTCGGGCAGAAAGGGACGCGGTCGATCGCCGAGGGAGTCGAAAGCGAAGAACCTGAAACGCCTGCGGCAAGACCCTAACTGGGTCAGTTGATCGAAAACTCCACGCGTCCGACCAGATCCCCGTATGGGGCGTCGCCCTGCCTGTTGCCGTTGTAGAGCCGGACCTCATAACGCCCGGGAGTACTTGCCGGCTGAGAGTTAAAACGACGCTGCCCGCTCACCCGACGAGACAGCTGTTCGCGGATCGGCGAACCCAGCTCGTTACCGGCGCGGAGATGATCGCCAGAGGCAAAGGGCGGCCAAATCCCTCTACGTTGCCAACGCTCTTTGGCGTGGTCATTTAGAGGCGGGGATTCAGTTTCTCAACGACGACGCGGGGCAACTGGTCGAGACACTCCCGGGCGCACCGCCTGACTATCCGGTGAGCGATGAACCGGGGACAGCGGGTCGTCGTGTCGCCTACCCATTCTGGGCGCTCGTCGCGGGATCGCCTGTACCGGCAGAGGGAGTCGATCTGATCGCGATTGACAGACTTGCCGAGAACCATACTGTTTTCTACTCCGGTGTGATCGCGGCAGAGCTTGGGCATTGGACCGATCATAACCATGCGATCGAAGAACTCGAACGGCGCGAGGACCGTGCTTGGGCGGCGGCGGATTCCGCTGCCGCTTTCGAAGCGGGGGGCCGAGCGAGAGCCTTGACAGGCTATGGGCTCTGGCGGCAAGGACGGTCGGCTGCCGCTCTTCCGCTCCTGGAAGATCCGCTCGCGCTGAACCTCTGGCTCGTGCGCTGGTGGCTGGGCCAGCTATACGTGGAGTTGAACCGGTTTAGGGATGCAGAGTGGGTCTATCGCTCTTACAGTTACCTCAATGCACTTTCCATCGAACCGCTCGCCCAGAACCAACTAGGCAAGATCTACGAAGCGCTCGGGGAATACGACAAAGCGAGGGAGTCGTATGAGTACTTCGTCGAGTACTGGCGGGACGCCGACCCAGAACTGCAGCCGATCGTCGAGGAGGCACGTCGGGCGCTGGCCCTACTCGAGGGGCGCTAGTTCCCTATCCGTGACCAGGGATTGGGGGCAGCTCCATCGTCGCCGAGTCTTCAGCCTCTGCGAGAGTGTAGATCCGCTTTGTCCCGAAACCCTTGACCTCCGCCTCGCCACGGTCGATGAAGTGGAAATCTGATTTGATCAGCTCATGCATCTCGTCACAGAGGGTGATCTGCATGGGGGCAGAGAGCGCCTCCATGCGGGCGGCGAGATTCACACCGGGGCCGAAGATATCGTAGACGTACTTCTGGATACCGACCATCGAACCGATCAACGCACCAGTATTGATCCCGATCCGACACCGCCACTGCTCTTCATGCTGCGAATTCCGCCGCTTTAAGTATCGGACGAACAGCAGAGCGACCCGGGCGATGTTCTGGGCGTGGTCCATGACCGCTTCGGGAACGCCGGACACGGCGACGTAGGCATCGCCAACCGTTTTTATCCGCTCGCAATTGTGTCGCTCGACGATAAAGTCAAAGGCGCTGAAGATCTCGTTGAGTTCTGAGATCAGCCCAGTGGGGTCCTGTGAGATCGTCATCTCGGTGAAATCGACGAAGTCAAGCATGAGAACCGAAGCCGAGTCGAACCGCTGTGGCGTTGCGACGCCGAAGGATTCGATTTCCTCGTAGACCTTCCTCGGCATGATGTTGAGCAGCAGTTTCTCGGCGCGATCTTTCTCCCGCTGCAGCGTGCGGTTCTGTTTCTCCACCATCTTCGAATACGACTCGATCATGTATTCGAGCTCTTTGAGCTTGGAGATGTTCTGACACTCAACGATGAGGTGTCGCACACCCTCGTCGGTAGGCATCGTGACAACGAGGGCAATCGACACATCACGCCGTCCGACGCGAACTTGGACCTCGGCTGTGTACGGACGCCCCTTGTCCATGCGCTCACGGAGCCGCTCGACGTTGACATCGGGAAAGAGATCGGTGAGCACAGTCGATCGGTCCTCGACGTGCGAAAACCACTCACCCAAGCGCTTGTTGTGAAAGATGATTGTGAGCGACTCGGGATCGAGGATGGCGAGACCGACCGCGGTCGACTCGAGCAACATCTCGTTGAACCGATCGAGATTGAGCGAGCTTCCGCCCTTCTCGTTGCTGTCTTCGGTCACGCGTTCTGGCTGACGATCCAAGACTTCCGGCTCTCGAGATCTTTGATGATGAACTGAATGTCGTCCGGGCCAAACTCGAAATCTTCAAGCGTCTCCTCGAAGAGCATCATGACCTCGGCGAACGCGGTATCTGTGATGTCGAGGTGCTCGTGCAGTTGTTGAAGTTGCTCATTCGTATAGCTAGCGGGACCGCCCATGACGTGGGACACGAACTTCGTCTGATGGTCGATCAGCCGACGCATGTCGACATCCTCGAAGTAGGGCCCCGTCACATCAGAGTCGAGCAACTTGTCGTAAAGGGCCATAACGACCTTGCTGACGCTGGCGAACCCGCCGTAACGCTCGAACATCGTCCCAGCCATGAAGTGCTCCTGGATTTACCGGTAGAGTAGCGGTCGTGGATAGTACTGGAATCGCCCCGTTCGGGCTACGGTGTGAAGCCCACCAGCCGCCACATCTCTGCGCTGTCGTAGATCCGACCCCCCGAGATAACCGTGGTCACGCTGCGGATGTTGTTGATATCTGCTGACGGGTCGCGATCCAGAACTATCAGGTCGGCCCGTTTCCCCACCTCGATTGTGCCCGCTTCATCCCCGAGCCCCATCGCTGCGGCGGCATCCGAGGTGGCCGCGCGTAGAGCCTCGCTGGGCGTAAACCCGGCCCGCACATACAGCTCCAGCTCTCGGTAGAGCGAATGGCCGGGGACGGCCATGTCCGTCCCAGCCACGATCATCACGCCGGCTTCGTGCAGGGCCCGGATTACGGCCAACCGTCGCTCGAGCGCGTCCCGAGCCGCCTCGGCCTCTTCCGGTGGGATCCCGATGCCGTTCAGAGGCCCGGCGATCTCCGGCGCCACCCGAGCCGCACCCGGCTCGAACGACGCGATCGAGACGTCAGTCGATCTGCCGTGCAGCTCATACAACGCGATCGTCGGATCGACCACGACCCTTCGCTCCGCCAGCCACTCGACGACACGCGCGCCCTCCGGCGATTCGATGTCGGCCGGCCCGGGTTCCTCTTCGCCCTCTGAATCCCGGACCATCACGGCTTCGACAAAGCTGATGTGGTTGACCTGATCCATTCCGGCTTCGATCGCCCCGAACAGATCCATGCCCTGTGGTATGTGGCCAGTCACTGTCATCCCCAAGGCGTGCGCCTGGTCCGTGATGGCTGGCACCAGCGCGGGCTCGACGAAACTGTAGATTTTGATCTGCTCGAACCCGGCTTGGCGATAGGCGCGCACCAGCGCCCGCGCCTCCTCGGTTGTCGAGACCTCGTCTCCAAAGATGATTCCGGCGACGAGGATGCGTGGGGACGGGCCCTGACCCGACGCGCTGGCGTCGCGCATCGCCCGGACAAAGTCGACGTCGTTGCCGACATCGCGCACGGTCGTGATACCCGCCGCCAGGTAGACTGGCCCCCACTCGACCTGCGCCAAGTGAGCGTGCATGTCCCATAGACCGGGCGCCACGGCCTTCCGGCCGAGCTCGATCAGACGGGCGTCGACCGGCGCGGTCACGTCGGTTCGGCTACCGACCGCCTCGGTCCGAGCCCCGCGGACGATCACGACCGCATCTTCCATCGCCCCGTCGCCGACGCCAGTAACAACTCGTCCGCCAACCAGCGCCAGCGGCCGATCGCCAAGCGCTTCGCCGGGCGCCAATTCGCCCAGCCGATCGAGGCCATCCTGTGCAGCGCGTGCCACGAACCAGTCCAGCGCCTCCTCGTAACCCACCCGCACCGCCTCGAACTGATCACCCTCACCGTCGATCGTAACGGCGGCCACCAACGTTCCAGTCGTGTCGGCCCAGACCGTCTCGTGACCCCAGATGAGACCGCCGATGCTGTAGCGATCGAGCAGTCGATCGGTGTCGCCGACCAGCACGCTATCCCGACCGCGTGACTCGATCGTTACGACACTGGAGGGGAATACTTGTAGTCGCTCTGGTCGGCCGTGCGCTTCCCAGTAACGCAGCAACATCATCTGGACGGCGATCGGTGCGTATCCCGTGACGGTGAAGTACCGCTCCGGTACACCGATCTCCCGAACCGCGCCCCCGTCGGTAACCCGTGCTCGACCCTCGGCGACATCGACTTTGAGATCGATCGCCACTCGGCGCGCGACCTTACCCTCTACGGTCAATCTCGAGGGCGTGTAATCCTCGGCGGTGACGAGCTCGGCGGAAAGCGGAACGGCTGTCCCCCGATCCGTGAACTCGAACTCGACCTTCGTGAGCAGGTCGTCCTCCTGGCGAAGGACCTGATAGTGCTCCATCCCCACCGCACGGCTCACCCAGTGGAGGCGAAACGAGTCCTGCTCGACGACCGTAGGCCGCGAATCCTGTGCCCACAGCGGCTGTACACAAACCGCGCACACGAGCCAGCTGATCGCGGATCTGGTCATGACCTCAGCTTATTGCTATGGGGCCTGTATTGTCTGGTGGGCGGTGGGGGACTCGAACCCTCGACCTCCTGCATGTGAGGCAGGCGCTCTAACCAACTGAGCTAACCACCCATCCGTTGTGTTTCGAACGTACGCGCGTCGTTAGGACCCGTCAACGACGGAACCAGCCTAGACGATCGGTGACAGCGACAGCCGTTGTCCGGTGGCGCCAAACTCCTGAACGCACTGCACGCCCGGCGAGCTCGGGTGAGTCCCGTCATACGTCAGCCGACCGGTCGCCTGGACGTTCTCTCGGATGATCGATATCTGGATCTCCATGAAGGACTCGACCTCGTTGGGTTGGCCGTTGATATCGATCGTCACCGTGAGAGGCCCCTGAGCCTGGATCAGTCCATTGTTATCGAGTTGACCGGTTAGCACGCCATCGTCGCCAAACGCCACGGTGAACTCATCGCCGCTCCGGTTGATCACGATCTGGCTCACGATGTCGTTGTTCAGTATGCCGTCGCACGTATCTAGCGTTTCACCGATGAACAGGTTGTACGTGCCGGTGATCGTGTTCTTGTTATCGTCACAGCCCGACGCCGAAGCCGCCAGCATGGCAACAAGTAGAAGCATCAACGTTCGCATTGAGTTTCCTCGCTATCGCATGTTGAGTGGGCCCGGCTGGATTTGAACCAGCGACCCTCGGATTATGAGTCCGGTGCTCTGACCACTGAGCTACGGGCCCGTACGATCGCAGCAGGCCCGCTGCGCCATAGCACGGGTCCGCTAACAAAGTAAGATATCGGTTGCCGAGGTTTAACGCCCGACGGTATCGCTAACCCCTACTCGTCGTAGTAGCGAAGCAAGTCCCCGCACTTCGAGGGATGTCGGAGCTTCTTGAGCGCCTTCGACTCGATCTGTCGTACGCGCTCGCGGGTGATGTTGAAAATCGATCCGACTTCCTCCAACGTTCGCGGACATCCGTCGCCGATCCCGAACCGAAGCCGGATGATCCGTTCCTCGCGCTGGCCCAGTGTATGGAGAACCGCATTGACGTTCTCGCGCAACATCGTGAACGCAGCGCTGCTCGATGGCGAGGGAGAGGACTGATCCTCGATGATGTCGGAGATCTGCGTCTCCTGGCCGTGCTGGATCGGTCGATCGAGCGAGATCGGCTCCTGCGCTATTTCGAGCACCGCCTTGACCTTGTCGATCGGCAGGCTCAGCTCTGTAGCGACCTCCTCCGGTGGCGGCTCACGACCTGTTTCTTGGACGATCCGACGCGTAAAGCGATTCACCCGGTTGATCGTCTCCATCATGTGAACCGGGATCCGAATCGTCCGCGACTGCTCGGCGATCGCCCGCGTGATCGCCTGTCGTATCCACCACGTGGCATACGTCGAGAACTTGTACCCTTTGCGGTAGTCGAACTTTTCGGTTGCCTTTAGCAACCCCGAGTTGCCTTCCTGAATCAGGTCCAGGAACTCGAGCCCACGCCCGATGTAACGCTTGGCCACAGACACAACGAGCCGGACGTTTGCCTCGACCATCCGTCGACGGGCCGCCATCACGAGCCACATGAGCTCGCTGACTTCCTCGAGGAGGGCATGGTACTCGGCCCGCGTGAGGCCCGTTTCACGCTCGAGGTCTCGCTCACGCCACTCGACTGCGGTGGTGCCGTCCCGTAGGCGCATTGACTCGGCCAGGTACTCGACCTGCGACGGATGCAGTGGCAATCCGACAAAGAAGGCGCGCACCTTCTCCATCTCCTCGAACGCCTGCTTCCCCTTATTTCCGCGAAGACCGCTCTTCTCGAAGGTGCGCCGAGCTTCCCGCCATGTCAGTTCCAACTCTTCGAGCTGACCGACCAATCCTTCGCGTCCGCTAGCGTCACCATCTGCACTCTCTTCGGACTCCTCGTAATTCTGCGACAGAAAGGCCTCCACTCGTAGACCGCCGTCGGCCACGCGGTGTCCTTGATCGAAGACGTTTTCGATCGAGCTGAGCGAGCGGAAGACCTTCTCTCTGAGCTCGGCCTGACCTTCGGCAATCGCACGGGCGATCTCAATCTCTTCCTCGGGGGCGAGCAACGGCACACGACCCATCTCCTGGAAATACATCCGCGTGAGATCGTCGTGCAGTCGAACATCGACCTGAGGGGGTTCCGCTTCTGGCTCGAGGATGTCCTTGCCGCTCCGCAGGTCGAGGATCGCGCGGTCGATCGCGTCCGAAACGGGGGCGCCGTCGGTGTCGGCTTCGTCGTCCGAAAACGATTGGGGGGGTGGTTTCGAGCGCGACATGGCCTACGAAGCGGGTCGCTCCCTTTGCCGGATCGCGCGTGCCAAGTCACGCTGCTGAACGGCGTCCGCTAGCCGCTCACCCGTCGGCTCGAACTCAGGGCTGATCCCGCGCTCGATCGCCTTGACCTGAAGTTGGGAGAGGCTGTCACGGAACGACTCCGCGGACAGCGGAAGTCCGTTCGTCGATCGCCACACCTCGAGCTCTGCAATCACCCGTTGGAGATCGGGTTCAGAAATGCGGTGAGCCTGCTCGACGATGTTCACAGAATCGGCATCGTAACCGGCGAGATGTTCGAACAACGCCCGATACCCAGCATGGACAAAGTACTCGGGGCGACAAGCGGCCTGTGCCTCGGCCAGCCAACGCGAATCGTTGACCGCGTGGAGCAGCACGTAGCGCTCATCTTGTGCGCCTGGCGTGGCGATCGCTCCCGAGCTCTGGCGTCGCTCTTTCGGCTTCACTTCGCGGGTCGGTTCAACACGTCGTTCCGTGCGATCCAACGCCGGGGATACACTCAGAGTTTCGCGTGGCACGCCCACTCCAGCAGAGATCTTGTCGAGGTACAACGACTGAGTCACGGGATCAGGAACCACTTTGACGCTCTTGAGCAATCGGTTGATCGCCCGGCGTTTCTTCATCACGTCGGAGAGATCGACGCGCGACCGAACGACGTCGAGCTTGGCATCAATCACATCCTTGCCTGCCTCAACGAGGGCGGCGAACGCATCCGCGCCGTCATCCCGAATCACGTCATCGGGATCACTGTCCACAGGCAGCGAAACCACCCGCACAGCGAAACCAGCCCCAAGCAGCAAATCGCTGGCTCGGAACGCCGAGCGCTCACCAGCCGTGTCGCCGTCGTAAGCGAGGTAAACCGTCGCCGTGTACCGTTTGAGGATCCGAGCCTGGGCACTGGTCATCGACGTCCCCAGCGGCGCCACCACGTTACGAAACCCAGCCTTGTAGAGGCTAACGACATCGAAGTTGCCCTCAACGACGATCGCCGCACCTGCGCGACGGATCTGAGACCGAGCGAGATCGAGATTGAACAACGTTCGGCCCTTTGAGAAGATCGCCGTATCGGAGGAGTTCAAGTACTTCGGCTCCTCGTCGTCGAGGCGTCGGCCCGACAACGCGACGACCTTGCCACCCACCGATCGGATCGGGAAACACAGTCGCCCGCGGAAGCGATCGTAGATACCGCCTGTCTTCTCGCTCCGAACAGCTACGCCCGCCGCGATCAGTGTTTGCGGCTCAATCCCTTGACGTGACGCCTCGCCCGTCAGCGCCTCCCACTCATCCGGCGCCCAGCCGAGCAAAAACGTTTCCCATACCTCGCGCTCGACCCCACGCTGCGAGAGATAACCCCGCGCCATCTCCGCATCCGGCGACTCCATCAGGTGGCGGTGATAAAACTCGGCCGCCAATCGATTGGCGTGGTAGAGTGGAGCGTTGGGATCATCCGCAGCCGCCTCTCGGTCCGGCACCTCGACGCCCG
>DAOWHI010000054.1 GCA_030641505.1 Gemmatimonadota bacterium
ACGACTCCGATTCCCTACCGAGCTCGTCCGCCATAAGATCTTGGACCTGCTTGGAGATCTGAAGGTTCTCAACGTGGATATTCAGGCTCACATCATCGCCCATCGTTCCGGTCACCGAACGCACCTGGCGCTGGTTCAGATCCTCAAGCGACGAATGACAGCCGAAAGCGGGAACACCACAAGCCCGCATGTTGGCAGACAGTCGGTGGTCGCGACATCGCACGAGCAAGCCTCGAAGACCGTGCTCGACGTGTCGCAGATCCTCGACACGATCCCACATCGGTATCCGTTCCTACTGGTCGATCGGGTCATCGAGATGGAAGACGGAAAACGCGTTGTCGGGATTAAGAACGTGACGATAAGTGAGCCGTTCTTTCAAGGTCATTTCCCGGGGCATCCGGTGATGCCTGGAGTGCTGATCGTCGAGTCGATGGGTCAGGTAGGCGGCCTGCTTCTGATGAGCTTGGTTGATGACACGGAGGAAAAAGTCGTTTACTTCACTGGTCTGGACAACGTTCGGTTCAGACATCCGGTCCGGCCGGGAGATCAGCTCGTGTGCGAACTCGAGATGGTGCGACGCCGCGGCGCACATTGCAAGATGCGTGGTGTGGCCCGCGTCAACGGTACGGTGGTTGCGGAAGCCGATCTGATGGCGACACTTGTCAAGAAATGAAATCGGTAGCGGAGACCATACACGCGACTGCGATCGTAGATGAAAGTGCGGAAATCGGCGCTGACGTCTTCGTCGGCCCATACGCGATCATCGGCCCCGGGGTCACGATCGGTGCTGGCACCCAAATAGCAGCGCACGCAGTGATAGAGCGTGACACGACAATCGGAGAGCGCTGCAAGATCCACTACGGAGCAATCATCGGAAGCGATCCTCAGGACCTGAAGTACCAGGGCGAACCGACGACTTGCGTGATCGGCAGCCGTAGTGTGATTCGCGAGTATGTGACCGTGAATCGCGGAACTCGCGCGCAAGGGTACACGAGCATCGGGGACGCCTGCTTGCTCATGGCGTACGTTCATGTTGCGCACGATTGCCTCGTGGGCGACGGTGTGATCCTGTCAAATGCTGTAAACCTGGCTGGACATGTCAACATAGACGAGAACGCCATCATTGGCGGGATGACCCCGGTTCATCAATTCGTCCGTATAGGCGCGCACGCGTTTGTGGGTGGGTGCTCTCGCATCCAGAAGGATGTACCGCCCTACGTCAAGGCGGCCGGTGACCCCGCGGTTTTGTTCGGGCTCAATTCCGTCGGCCTCGATCGGCGCGGTTTCCCGGAGAACGTAAAGAGCGAGCTCAAGCGAGCGTACCGGCTGTTCTTTAACTCCAAGCTCAACATCACTCAGGCGTTGGATCGATCCAAGGATGAGCTTCATCCGTACCCGGAGATCGTTCGCTTTATCACGTTCATCAGCGAGAGCGAGCGGGGAGTGACAGTTTAGGATGGTTCTCATCAAGGCCTGGAAGGAGCGCCAGGCCGTCTCCCCGCACCGACCTAGGCGGGTGAGAACGCGTTGGATGGTGGTAGTGCTCGCCGCGATAATCCTTGCTACCTGGATGCTCGGGAGGATTCAGTGAGCCGTCCTCGTCTTCGGTTTCTGGCCAGCAATAGCGGTTGGTTCGTGGCTCGCTTCGTTAAAGCGCTGTCTAGCACGTGGCGGGTAGACGTGACCGGCCTCGAGCACCTGCAGGCGGTACGGGACGAGGATCGTGGCGTCATCTTCTGCTTCTGGCACGGACGTATGCTCGAGCTGGCGGCTCTCCACGCCGGGAAGGACGTCGGCGTGCTCGTGTCCAGTCATCCGGATGGCGTTATGGCAGCCAAGATCGTTGGGCCGCTCGGGTATGTCCCGATCCGCGGCTCTCGGCGTCGTGCGCCGGTGGCCGGGTTTCGCGCAATGTTGCGTCACGCGGCGGCCGGAGGCGATCTGGCGCTTACCCCCGACGCTCACACCGACATCCATAGCGTGTTGCCCGGTGCCGTGGCGCTGGCGCGCAGGACCGGCCACGCGCTGGTGCCGGTCGCTGCTGCCGCTCGACCCTGCAGACGTGTCGAGTCGTGGGATCGGTTCGAGATCCCGTGGCCCGGGGCTCGTGTCTGCGTCCGCTACGGAAGCGCGGTTCGGGTCGCGAAGGCGGCCGATGAACGACTGAGCGCGAGCCGGGAGCTCGGCATTCGGCTCTGTGCCCTCCATAGGCAGCTGGAGAGCGAGCTCACCGAGCAGCCACGCCGGGTAGAGCGACGCCGTCGAGCGACCCTTTCGGGATCCCCCCTAGATCACGGCTGCCGGCCCCGTCTCCCACCGCCGGGCGAACGGCCGTCGTACGTCCAGCTGCCGATGGTTGGGCGCGCCAGACCCTCTACGGCGAGGGTGGCGCGTTGGGTGCCGCGTTTCGTGGGCTCGCCAAACCGATTGCTTCGGGGTGGGCGATCGCCGCCGATCGTCGGCTGAAGAGTGATGAGCCCGCTGTTTGTCTCGGTGCGCCGACGATAAGCGTCGGCAATGTCACGCTGGGTGGTGGGGGAAAAACGCCACTGGTCCATTGGCTGATCACTCACGGGTTGGCCAGCCAGATCCGCGTGGCGGTGCTGTCGCGTGGCTACGGGCGTGGCGCGAGCGATGTCGCCGTGGTGGCGCCCGGAGATACCTCGGTCGACGTGGCGGCGATCGGCGACGAGCCAGCGCTGCTCGCGCGGGCTGGCGCGTGGGTGGGTGTGGGTGCCGATCGGCTAGCTGCTGCGCAGGCGGTGTCGGCAGCGACTGATCCCGACCTATTCCTGCTCGATGACGGATTACAATATCGGAGAGTCGCCCGGGAGCTGGATCTGATCGCGTTTGCGAGTCGTGATCTGGCAGCACCAGCCAAGTGCGTGCCCTCCGGGCCGCTTCGTCAACGACCATCGTGGAGGCCGCCCCGCGGGGTTTGGGTCGTCAACGGCGTCGATCCCCGAACACGCGCCTGGCCACCAGGGTCGATCGGCCGTGCGCTGGCTTCCTGGTGGGAGCACGCACCCGGGACTGCGACCCGGTGGCGAGACGCTGGCACCGTTGACTTGGCGGGATGGTTGGCTGGGGGCGAGGGACGGTTCGAGGTCGCCGATCGGAAGGTGATCGTTGTTGCCGCCGTAGCCGACCCGGTTTCGGTGGCACGATTCGCCGAACATGCCGGTTTGTCGCCGACAAAAGTGGTCGCTTTTCCTGACCACCATCGCTTTACGGAGATCGACATCGCCGCGCTATTGGTCAAGCACCGCGACGCGTCGTTCGTTGTCACCGAGAAAGACGCGATCAAGTGTCGACCCGAGTGGTTCGACGACCGACCGGTAGGTGTGCTTCGTAGGAGGCTGGAGCCCTCGGATCCTGCGTTGCTGAAGAGGCTCGTCGCGGACGTGATGGTTTCGAGCCCACAATGAACGCCCGCGCTACGGACCGAGTTCTTGAGACCGACGTGTTGGTTCTCGGGAGCGGTATCGCGGGTCTCTCATATGCCATCAAAGCGGCGGCGCACGGCACCGTAACGGTGATCACCAAGAAGGAAGACTCCGAGGCCAACACCAACTACGCGCAGGGTGGTATCGCCGCGGTTATGGATCCCGCCGATTCCTTTGATGCGCACATCACCGATACGCTGCGTGCTGGTGACGGTTTGTGTAACGCTGACGCGGTACGGTTGGTGGTCGAGGAGGGACCGACCCGGGTGCGCGAGCTTATCGATTACGGGGTTCGCTTCAGCTACTCAGCGGGCGATCCGACTGAGCTCTCTCTGGCTCGAGAAGGGGGGCACTCGGCGCGGCGGATCGTGCGCGCCGACGATCTCACCGGTCGGGCGATAGAAAACGGACTCCTTGATGCCGCGGATCGGGCGGGTGTGCGGATTCACGAGCACTATTTCGCGCTGGACCTGTGGGTCGCGGAGTCGGAACGTGGACTGCGGTGCGTTGGCGCAGTCGTCGTTGACCGCCACGGGGGCGAGCTGGCGGCGGTCCGCGCCCGTGTGACCTACATGGCCACCGGCGGGTGCGGTCAGGCCTATCGGTTCACCACAAACCCATCGATCGCGACCGGCGATGGCATCGCGATGGCTTACCGGGCCGGGGCGGCGGTGGCCAACATGGAGTTCATCCAGTTTCACCCGACAGGGTTGTATCCCGTTGATGAGAAGCCGTTTCTGATCAGCGAGACCGTCCGTGGCGAGGGAGCCATCCTGCGTAATCTCGATGGTCACCCGTTCATGCAGAGCCACGGAACCGCCGAACTCGCCGCCAGGGACGAGGTGGCGCGGGCCATCGACGCTGAGATGAGGACCACCGGGGCGAGCCACGTTTGGCTCGATTGCAGCCCGATCTCGCGCCAAACGTTCGAGGAGCGATTCCCGAACATCTTGGCGACATGTCGGGAGCGAGGCCTCGACCCTCCCGATGACATGCTCCCGGTCGTGCCGGCCGCGCATTACATGTGCGGCGGTGTAGTGACCGACTTGATGGGCAGGACGGATATCAAAGGTTTGCTGGCCTGTGGTGAGGCGGCGTGGACCGGGGTCCACGGGGCCAACCGGCTTGCGAGCAATTCCCTTGTCGAGGCCCTGGTGTATGCCCATAAAGCCGCCGAACAGGCAGCGGCCGCATTGGCTGAAGCCAAACGGAAAGCCCTCCCGGAAACCCCGGGATGGGATGAAGTGGGGACCACCGACAGCGATGAGGGGATCATGGTGTCCAAC
>DAOWHI010000048.1 GCA_030641505.1 Gemmatimonadota bacterium
CCGGCCACGTCAGTGAGATCAAACGATCCTTCTTCCTCGGCGATCACGATCTGGAAGGCCAGGTGGAGCAAGAGATCGCCCAACTCGTCAATGATCGCGCCGCGTTCGCCGGACTCGATCGCCTCCGCGGCCTCGTGAGCTTCCTCGATCAGATGCGGTACTAACGTGCGCGGCGTTTGCTCGATGTCCCAAGGACAACCACGCTCGGGATCCCTGAGCATTCGCAGTAGCTCCAGCACGCCGGAAAAATCGGTCGAGTAGTCGGGCTCGTGGGTCATGGACGCGAAGTTATGAATGGTGCTTGATGGCGGCGAGCCGGCTCCGTATCGTAGCCTAGCGATGATGCGTGAGCCCGCGACCACTGAGGAGACAGCCCGGACCTGGGCCGACATCGATCTCGACCGAATCGCGTCCAACTTGGATGCGCTGAGAGCGCAGCTCCCGGTGGCGGTCGAGATCCTGATGCCCGTCAAGGCGAACGGCTACGGACACGGATTGGTTCCGGTTGCCGCGGCCGCAAAAAGCGCCGGCGTGTGGGGGCTGGGGGTCGCCTCGCTCGATGAGGCCGCGGCATTGCGCGCGGCTGGCATCAGCGGACCGATCGTCTGCCTCATGCCGATCCTGCCGGCGGAGGCCAAACGAGCCGTCGCGCTCGACGTCACGATCGGCATAACTGGCTGGCCTCAGGTCGACGCGTTGGCTGCGGCCGCGACCGCAGCCGGAAAGCGTGCCCCAGTTCATGTCGAGGTCGACACTGGGATGGGGCGTTCGGGCGCCTGGGATCGAGACGCCGTAGAGCTCATCGCGCGCGCCGAGAAATTGCCCGCTATCCAGGTCGACGGTATCTTTACTCACTTTGCGAGTGCCGATGAACAAGCCCGCGCGACAACCGATCGACAAATCGATCGGTTTGACGCCATGCTTGATGCATTGGCCGAACGGGGGATTCGTCCGCCGTGGATTCACGCGGCCAACAGCGCCGCCGCTCTGCGGTTCAGGCGCGCGACGCGGACGCTCGTACGACCCGGCATCGCCGTCTATGGGACGGCCGAGGAGATCGCCGCCGACACCGACTTCGAGTCCGAGGACGATGGTCGAGCGTTCGATGCGCAGGCATTCGAGCCGGCGCTCAGCTGGCACGCCCGCGTAACGGCGGTCAAATCGCTTGCGGCGGGAGAGTCGGTCAGCTACCACCGAAGGTATATCGCCCGTGGCCCTGAACGGATAGCTGTTCTGGGGGTAGGGTACGGTGACGGCTGGCCGTTTTCGTTGTCCAATCGTGGCCACGTACTGCTACGGGGTCGACGAGTGCGAATTCGCGGTGCGGTGTGCATGGATCTTACCATGGTCGATGCCACACCTTTCCCGGATCTCGAGGTCGGCGAGATCGCGACGTTGATCGGCCGCCAGGGCGACGAGGTCCAAACGGTGGCAGCTGTCGGTCGTGAAGCGGATCTGATGAGCTACGCGGTCTTTACCGGGATATCCGAGCGAGTGCGTCGGCGCTACAACCGAGAGGTCACAAGATGACGGACGGTAAATTTCGTGATCGCCGCTCAGCTTTCAGCGACGAAACGGCGTCGGACACGGAGATACCGAGTGAAGTTCGAGAAGCTCCACCCGAGCCTGTCAGGGATGAAGTCGTCTCCCGGGATCCGATCGATCACATCGAGCTGCCGGAGCCGTCGTTCCTGGAAATCGTGCAGTACTTGGCGCTTCAGGCGATGCAGTTCATGGGCGACGTGCCGATTGGCGCCGACGGGGAGCGACGAGTGTTGCCCGATCAGGCGAAGCACTTCATCGACCTGCTCGAGATCCTGCACCACCGTACCGAAGGCAACCTCTCGGACGCGGAGGCCCAGATCCTCGAACAGCTACTGGCCGACCTTCAAGTTCGCTTTCTTCAACTCAGCCCCTGACGAGCCGAGTGAAGCCCGACAGCCTAGAGCAAGCCGCCAAGACGGCACAGGACAGGGCCTATGCCCCGTACTCAGGTTACCACGTTGGGGCCGCTCTGGAGGCCGACGACGGCCGCGTGTTCCAAGGCTGCAACGTCGAGAACGCGTCGTTCTCGGTCACTTGCTGCGCCGAGCGGGTGGCGCTGTTCTCGGCGATCAGCGAAGGCGCGCTGGCTTTCAAGCGCCTAGTGGTCAGCGCTAATGGTCGCATGCCGTATCCATGCGGAGCGTGTCGTCAAGCCTTGAGTGAGTTCGCCCCAAATTTGCCGGTCACCGTGATCGGCGACGGTGGCGAGAAGCACGAGTTCACGCTCGGTGGGCTCCTACCGCACCCGTTTTCGTTTGGAGGAAAAACGACATGAAGATGGGCCGCGTAGTGGGAGCCGTGGTGGCGAATCCCCGCGTAGTGGTAGGTCACGAACGAGATCAGTGCCCAGGCGAGGTTGGTCTCGATGAACGAGGTCG
>DAOWHI010000014.1 GCA_030641505.1 Gemmatimonadota bacterium
AACTCTCGGTCGAACTCACTTCGAAACGTTCGCCGTCGCTCGCCGTCACCATTGCGGGTGCTCAAGAAGCTGTGTTCAGGAATGGTATCCAACGGAAGCGGTTCCTCTAGGATCGTCTCGTATGCCGGGTCGTGCTCCAGCAATGCGTCAACCATCGCTTGGACGACAAGCTTGGTCTCCGACGTCGTGTCCACTTGCTCGCAGATCCGAGCGTAGCGCAGCAGCGTGATCCCGCTGACCGTGTGATACAGGTAGGCGAACGTCGCAATCGGCAGCACGTACCGCGCTATCTCCTGAGCTCGCTTCTGGATCTCCTGGGCGTACTTCTCAGGGTGTGCTCTTCGGCCTGGGAATCGCTCGTAGTAGGCATCCTCGGTCACCGGCGTCAACAACTCGATCAGCTCGCGGTACTCTTTCATCTGCCGTTCCACCGCAGATCGATATCGGGATCGGGCCTCCCCTCTCAACGGCGGCACGGCGACGTTTCCCGGCTTCACCTCCACGTACCGCTGACTCACCTGCTCGCTGTTGTAAAACGGGTGACTGTGGAGGAAACTCCAGATGAAGTGTCGACTCACGTTGGCTAGCGAGAACTGAAACTGAGCGTGTTGCAGTGTCGTGTGATGACCGGCTTGATACAGACTCTTCGCCAGACCGATCCACCTGTCGTTGATCTCGACGTCGGGGATGACCCCCTTGGAGCTGTAGCACGTTCGCGCCGTCGCTAGAAAGTTGGCGAACGGCGCCTCGAACGCTTTGGTAAGGCGGACCTCGGGCGCTGGTGAGAGGAAGCGGGTCGGCTGGATCACGTCTCCAGGCTGGGTGCCTCGGGTCCGGGTGAGTTGGCCGCCCCGCGGCTCTTTCCGAGTTGGCCGTCGATCGAGAATGGGCCCGGACCGAGAACGATGATGCTGATCAGCATCACGATCAGCGCGAGATTGTACTCGTAACCCCCTTCGAAAACGTTCCACCCGTTCGGAAGGTGCACGATCGCGATCGCTACGATCATCTCTAGGATGAACAGCGCCGACAACCAGCGGGTGAGAAACCCCACCACCAGGAGTATCCCACCGAAAAACTCGAGCCCAGCGACCGGAATGGCCAACCACGATGGAATCCCGACGCTCTCGAAGAACCCCGACGCGGCCTCGAGGTTGAAGACCTTCGGGGCGCCGTGAACGATGAACGCAACGCCGCAGAAGAGCCGGCTCAGCGTAGAAACCAAGTTTGCGCCCGTCATGTCGTTGCCTCGCTGCATTGGGGATCGGTGCCGAAGCGTACCGTCAGCGAATAATCGCTGCCGTTCCAACGCATGTCAAACTTTTTGTCGGGTGTCGGCGGTAATCAGTCGACGTGCGTGCCGAAAGCGGATAGAGCGGCTCTAGCCGCGCGTTCGGCGACACCTGGTGGGCCAAGGGCCTGAGACACACGTTGCAGCTCCTCCCTGATCACCGCTCGTGCGTCGTCGTTTTCCAGCCATTCGATCACCGGTTCCGCCAACTGGTGCGGTTGCGCGTCGTGTTGAATCAGTTCGGGAATGATCGCTCGATCGGCGATCAGGTTCGGAAGCGCGATCCAGCGTACTCGAGCCATTCGCTTGGCGATTGCAAACGTAATGTTGGACAGCCGGTAGGCGACGACGTGTGGTACGCCGAGCAGCGCGAGTTCGAGCGACACGGTTCCCGAGGTCGCAATGGCCGCATCACAGTGACCCAACGCGATGTGGCGGTCCGTTTCTACGAGCTTGAGCCCAGCAACGCCGGCCAGGGCGGTGGTGACGGCCGAGGGGTCCAGCCCTGGCGCCACCATCGTCATGAGTTCGATGTCGGGAATCTGCTGCCGTAGACGGGTGGCTGTTTCCGCCAGTAGCGGTCCCATTCGGGCAAGCTCGCCGGCTCGACTTCCGGGTAGGAGCGCCACCCAGCGACGCGACGCGCTCAGACCGAAACGAGTGGCGACTGCTTCGCGACTACCGAGGTTGGTCGGGATGCGGTCTAACACCGGGTGACCGACGTAAACAGCATCGACGCGCGAATCGCGATAGAACTGGGCTTCAAACGGCAATGTGAGCAACACGCGACGCACGCTCTTCTCAATCGTAGCAATGCGCCCAGGGCGCCAGCCCCAAACGGTTGGGCTGACGTACTGAACGACAGGGACCGATCGTCGACCGAGCTTCCGGGCCAACCGCAGATTGAAATCGGGTGAGTCGATCAGGATCGCTCCAATCGTCTGGCGATCAGCGGCGGCTCGCTCTAGCCGTCGCATCGCTCGGCGTATCGCCGGCAGCCGGGGCACGACTTCGACGAGCCCAAGAGCGGTGATCTCGCGCGTCGCGACGACACGCTCGGCGCCCGCGCTTTCGAGCGACGGACCTACGGCGCCGAAGAAATGGACCGTTGGTGCTACTCTACGCACCGCGTCGACCAACTCGGCTCCGATGGCGTCGCCCGAAGGCTCGCCGGCGACGATTAAGACCTCGGCCACGGGGAGCTCGGCCGTTCCGCGTCGCGTGGCCTGGCGACCCACGCTTGGGCACGGGGTTCGGGTGAGTCGAGTCTTTCCGTTAACCGGTCAGCTAGGTGGCCCATGCGATCGTGGCCCCAGAAGATCTCGCCTTGCCACAGAAACGTCGGAACGCCGAACACTCCTGCAGCGAGCGCCTCGTCGGTATTCGCCTTGAGCCGAGCCTTGGTTGTTGGCGCGGTGATACGGGCCGCGAGATCAACGCCGTCGAGCGCGGTTGTCCTGAGCGCATCTTCGAGCACCGTGTGCTCGGTGAGCGGGCGTCCCTGACCCCAGCAACGGTCGGCCAGCTCGAAAGCGAGCTGGAGGGCGTGTGGATGATCTTGATAGAGGCACACCGTTCGCAACGCCATCAGCGGGTTGAAGGGGTGAGCCGGGGGGCCGATCAGGGGTACCCCGAGTTGGTCGGCTGCGCGGATGATGTCGCGTGCCGTGTATTGACGCTTGCTTGCCTCCTCGGCTGGCCCCACCAGTCCGGTAACATCGAGGATCGCGCCATACAGAATCGGCCGCACCTGCCAATCGATTCGGTGACGCTCACCAAACGACTCCGCCTGCGTCAGCGCTAGGTACGAGTACGGCGATATGAGGTCGAAGTAAAGCCGGACGACGTGTCGTGCCACGCGAAGTTCAGCCAGTCACGCTCAGGTACATGAATGGTGGAATCGTCAGTGCGACCACGTCGTCGCCGCCAGTGACTTCTCTGGATCGCGCCAGTGCGTGATCCAGATTGGGCGCCCACGAGACGCCTAGCCTGCGTGCCACCCGATCGTCCGTGGGCCCAACAAGGATCGTCTCCGACAAGTACCTGAGCGGGTAAGTCGCCCAATACCACACCGTAAAAGGATGAAAGCCGTGATGCGCAAAACGGTGCCGATAGCAGTCGATCAGCTCTGGGTCGCGCGCAAAAGATTCCTGAAACTCGGCTTGCATCGTGAACGGATCGGTCGTGGCTGGCAAGACGTCTTCCCAGAACCGCTGGTATGCAACGTGGTAGCGATCGTGGAATACCTCGAACACCGGATTCAAGATGATCACGACGCCGCCCTGCTTGATGAACGGCCGGTTCCAGAACCAGTTGAACACGTAGCCGAGGACGTCGCTAACCACTAGGACGGGGTTGATCCGAGCATCGATTGCGTACGGCGAGAGGTCGGGCAGGCCAAACACCAACGTGTCGAACTGCCGATCGACCTCGACTTCAAGCTGAGGTCGCAGCGCTCCTAGCGTCACCTCATGGACGTCGTCGATCGCCCCCGCGGTAATCGCTATGGGAGCATACTTGGACCGTATGCCGCGAAAAATCTTGGCACGCGCCGGCTCAGGCAGTGCGCGCATCGATATGGGAGCGGTCTTGCGCAGGATCCGTTCAGCGACACTCAATCGGTCTGGTGATTTGCACAAGTACTCGAGGTGCGACGGATAGGTGGCTCCATTCATGGCGGCCTCGATTACCATGATTCGACAGTGTTTCTGAACCACGTCGCTCATGCGGCGGATCGTCGCGTGCATGCACGAGCCCTCAGGTTGCATGACGTGTGGCGTGTGCTCGGTCATTTGGGGCGCGTGATGGGGAGCGATCGAGTTGTAGGTGCCAAACCCGACGGCCACCGACTTGTGGCCACCGTTCAGTGGGATCTGGACCGTGTCGACATAAAGAACGAGATCACTTTCGGTTACCGCTCGGCTCGTCTCGACCGGTTCGCCCTCGTCGGTTTCGCCAAGTGAAACGATGTCGTCGGGATCTTCGGCGTCGAAGTTCTTTAGCTGATCGGGCCAGAAGCGGGCCACGATCTTCTCGCCCAGCATGTACTCCAGCTCGTGATGCTGCATCTTCCGGTGCAGCGCCACCGCGCACCGCAGCTGGATGTTCTCTTCTTTGACGCCGTAGTCGTCAAGGAGCTCGAGCAGCCGAGTGATCATGATCTGTCGGATGTCCGGTCGGGCCATCAGCGGAAACGGTTGGCAGTTGTCGTCGAAGGCGATCAGCACCCGTGAGCTCGGCCCAACGATCTCGGCGAGCGGCTCCATGCCGACCGGGTGTTCCAGGGCTTCTCTCAGGGCGCGTGGGATGCCGCGCTTGGGAATCCCTTCGATCGCTGGGGGCGGATAAAGCACGGTGCCGTGATCCGGCAGGTCAGCCCCCAGGAGTGTGTTGCCCGAGTACGTTAGGTATTTCATCCGTCGAGTGTCTCGGTCGAGTCGTGGATCTCGAACGCGACTTTGGTGACGCCCCGGCGCCCGGCCTCGAACGCGCACTGGATCGCCTCACGGTAATCGGTGAGGGAAAAGCGAGCGCCGACGAGCGGCGAGAGCTGGTCGTCCAACTCGGTGGCGAGCGACAGCGCCCAGTCGAAGGTGTCTGCGTCAGCGGTATAGCTGCCGCGGAGCTCGAGCTCCTTGTGCCACATCGCTGTCCAGTCGATTCCACGGGGTACGCCGGGCATGCCGACGACGATAACGGTGCCCCTGGCTCGGGTAAAGCGCATCGCATCGTCGATCGTGCTTCCCGAACCTACACAGTCGAAAACCGCGTCGGCGCCGCCGATAGCTACCGGCGGGCCGATCTCCGGCTGCAGCAGCTCGGCCCCGACCGCTTGGGCCAGGCGATCGCGCATCCCGTCGCCGGCAGGCAACACGAGGTCGGCTCCCAGGCGACGCGCAACCTCGATCTGGTGTGGGTACTTGGCGACCGCTATTACCCGACACCTGGGTCCGGCGTGTCGCAGCGCCGCAATCGTGAGTGCGCCGATTGTCCCGCAACCGAGCACTACAACGGTGTCGTCTTCGTCGAGCGGTGCTTGTTGCACGGCGTTCAGACAGCAGGCGAACGGTTCGACTAGCACCGCGCCAGCGTCGGACAGGGCATCGGGCACGCGGTGGAGCTGCGACTGGTGGGCCACGAACCCCTGGCTCCAACCGCCGCCCGTATCGCGACAGTACCCAGTCTGGATGCCAGCGGCGATCGCGCCGCGGGTGACATTCCGACAATGGCCGGGGTCGCCTGCCCGACACGCCGGGCAAAGATCGTCGATGCCGCGAATGGCGCAGTGAAGAGGTGGCGCGAGACAGACCCGATCGCCCTTTTGCACGGATGTCACATCCTCGGCAGTCTCGTCGACGACACCAACGACCTCGTGTCCGAAGACGAACGGCGTCGAGGTCAACGGCGAGAAGTAGGTACTGCCCTGGGCGGTAATGGTGGCCAGATCGGAACCGCAAATTCCGCTCAGAATCGGCTTGACCCGCGTCCAGTCGGGACCCGGCATGGGAAGTGGCTCGACATTGGCTAGGCGCACGACGCCGATCCGTGAAGTCCCGATCCCAGGGCGCCGCCGACCGAGCGCTCTAGTCGCCAGAAACCGGGGCACACTGCGGACGTACTGGAGCGCAAGCACGGTGCCGATCAGCGGGCCTGAGTTGTGAGTCCGGGAATCGTGCTGTCCCAGACGTAGACACTCCAGCCGTGGGCACGGGCGCTCTGGAGCAGGCGACGACCGGGATTCACAACTGCCGGCCGGCCGACCGTTTGAAGCATGGATAGATCGTCCAGGCTGTCTGCGTACGCAAACGATCGTGACAGCGAGATCTGGTTCTCGGCGGCGTATTCAGTAAGCGCATCGGCTTTGGTCTGACCGGCAATTGGCTGTCCTTCGATCTCGCCGGTGTAAACACCGTCGGCTATCGCCAGCCGGGCGGCAATGATGTCGTCGGCGCCGACGTGATCGGCCACGAGTTGGACGATCTCCACGAGTGAGCCCGAGACCAGAACCACTCGGTCCCCCCGATCGCGGTGTTCTGCGACTCTTGCGACCGCGGCCGGAAAGAGGCGTGGGCGAATGTGGTGCTCAAACAATTCCCGAGCACGCTGTCGCAGCTCGTCCGGTGACACGGGTCGGTAAGTGCGGTAGAACGCCCGCTGGAATATTCCTCGACTCACGCGGTCGAGTGCTAGGTAGTACGGAATGCGGGGCAGAAACGCTGCCTTCCAAAGCTTGCGCTGACCGGGTGGCATACCAATGGTCCGGATCTCGACCGCATAGCGGACGACGTTGCTCGCGACCAGGGTCCCGTCGACGTCAAAGAAAGCGCCCCTCCGCCTCATTCAGTTCGGCCTTCGGCGCCATTACCGCCGCCTGGATCTCTTTGGCCGTTTGACATGCCCACGATCGTGTTCCGCACGTCGGTGGCGATCTCACGGTAGAGGCGGTTGTTCGGAATCCGATCGCCGACCTTCTCGTACGCGTCCATCGTGATCGGATGGCCGAATTGGATCGTCAGCCGTTGTCTGCGAGGCAGGTTTTGGCCAACGGGCAGCGCCTCGTGGGTTCCGGCTATGTAGACGGGGACGATGGGCGTCCTGAGCTCCCACGCGATGAGTCCCAATCCGGGCTTGAAAGGTTGGACCTCGCCGCTTCGCGACCGGGTCCCCTCAGGGAAGATGAGCGCCGATTCACCGCGCGTGAGAATCGACTTGACCGTCCTGAGTCCGGCCAGCGATGTCTCCTCGCGTTCGATCGGCACGACGTTCAGGAACGTGCTGAAGAACCATCCCTTGAGCGTCGTGTCAAAGAAATAGTCACGCGCGCCGAGCACATGGATTGATCGCGCTGCTTCTGGACCATGTGCAAGTCGAACCGCGGACAGCACTGCCGGAGCGTCGAGGTGGCTCGAGTGGTTGGCGGCGAGCAAGTACGGTCGTTTCCGCGGCAGCCGCTCGGTGTGGATCAGCTCGAGTTCGAAGTACGATGTGTATAGCGCCTCGAGCCCGCGGCTGGCGGTACCCAGCAACCACCGGTCCATCAGTTTTCGTTCCGGATACGGAAGGGTTGAACGAAGCGCGGGTACCGGACGAGCAGCGCCCGACTTCTCAGGCGGCTGCTCGGGAGCCACGATCGCCAACAGCTGCTCCACCGTTTCCACCTCGGCGGCAGCCTCGTCGTCAAGCGTATCGCCGATCGCGTGCTCGACGAACAGAAACAGCTCGATTGCGCGCAGCGAGTCGAGTCCCAAGTCTTCGTATAGATGACTGGCCGGCGAGACCTCGTCGAGTGGCCGACCAGAGAGCCGTGCCAGTTCGGCACGCAGCTCAGCCTTGAGTTCCGGACGACCTGATTCGCTCACGACCGTCGGCGTTTCAAGATCGGTGCGAACGCGAGCGGTGCGCTCGATCCAGGCTTTCAAGCGCACCCGATCGGTTTGCCCGTCGCTCGTGCGGGGCAACGGACCCTCCCATATATGAACCTGTTGCAACCGGTGATAACTGGGCAGCTCGCGCCCGAGCACCTGAACCTGGCGCTGGATCGATCTTTGAACCTCGTCGGCCGACTGGTCTTTCAACAACTGTGGGTCGGGCTCGACGATCGCGTGCACTTCCTCGGTCAGGCCGCTCGGGATCCCGACGACGCATATCTCTCGCACCGAAGGCAGCGCCCGGTAGATCGCTTCCAGATCCATCGGATAGACGTTCTTGCCCGCCCCCGTTACGATCACGTCTTTCTTGCGACCCGTGATGTACAGGTAGCCGTCGGCATCGACCCATCCCAAATCGCCGGTATGGAACCATCCGTCCACCATCACCCGGTCGGTGGCCTCGGGATTGTTGTAGTAACCCTTCATGAGGCTGGGGCTCTGAACGATGATCTCGCCTACGCCGTCATTGTCAGTGTGGTAGAGTCTCAGTTCAACGCCCGGTAACGGTTTGCCGCACGAAGCGGGACGACTCTGGTACAACGGGTTCACGGTCAGTACCGGTGCCGTCTCGGTGAGCCCGTAACCCTCGTAGATCGTTAAGCCCAGCGCGCGATAGTCTTGGTGTAGCTCCGCCCCGAGCGCCGAGCCGCCGCTTACGAAGAAGCGCACGCTGCCGCCCAGCTCCTGGTGAACGCGACTGAAGATCTGACGACCGATATTGCGGTTAAACGTCCGCTCCCACGAACGGCTGATCTGTTTGGTCGTCTCCATCAGGTTTGAGCGCAGCGACGATTTCCCGGCCCGCAGGACGCGCCGCTCGAGATCATCGCGAATGAGCGCGTACAAAGTCGGCACCCCGAGCATGATCGTGGTGCCGGTCTCACGCATCGTCTCCAGGATCACCTTGGGCTTCAACGATTGTGCATAGCTGATCGTCCCGCCGTGATAAATCGGGGTGAGAAAGCCGCACGTGAACTCCAGGGCGTGATAGAGGGGGAGCACCGAAAGTAGCCTGTCGTTGTGGCTGACTGACAATGTGCGGCTGACGCCGAACAGGTTGTTCAAGAAATTGCGATGAGTGTGGATCGCCCCGCGAGGGTCGACCGCGGTCCCGGTCGTGAAGATGATCGACGCGGGATCGTCAGGCCGCACTCGGTCAGCCTTGATCAGGGCCGGCGGTTCGGTCTCCGCCGGACGAGTGCTCCTCGGGTAGCTATCAAGGTCAAACGGTCGGCAGCTGTGGTTAACGTTCAAGACCAAGATCGCCATGTCGGACCTCTCGTTCTCCTCTAACCCTTCAGGCGCCAAACGCTCAAAACACGATTCCGAGGCGAGAATTGCCTGCGCACCGACAAACCGCGCCGTGGACCACACCTCACGGTGCCATGTTTGGGCGTCGAGCGGGACGACGACTAGTCCGATCGACGCCGCAGCCATGTAGGCCACACCCCATTCTGGCTGGTTCTCCGAATAGAGCACCACCCGATCACCTTTGTGAAAGCCGAGTCTCCGGAACCGTTCACGGATCTCCTCGGATCGCTGCTTCAACTCGGCGTATGTGATCTGGTCCCACCGGCCATTCCTCTTCATTTGGAGCGCGGTTCGATCGGGGAACTTCTCCGCGGATTGGCTCAACAAGTCGCTGATGGTTGATATCGACGCTCGCTGTGCGGCAGCCTCGTCATCGAGCTCGAGCGTTCCGACGCGTTCGACCTTTAGGATGTGTTTCTTGATCCCGGCGATGTGGACGTGCATGTAGTGGGGCCAGTTGATCCGCGTGACATCGAAGTTGTAACGACGACGCTCTTCCTCGCTCAGCGCTTCGAACAGTTGCATCGTGTTGTCGATCTCGAACCGGCAGTTGAGATTCAGATACGGTTCGTACAGTTCGCCGTAGTAGTAGAGCGTTTCCATTGCGGCGAGCTGGGCAGCGAGTCGGCGGCGGTACTTCTGGCTCCGCTTGCTCAGCACACCCCAAGCGATAAGACGGCGAAGGATGCGCTCGAATCGTTTGAGTGGTTTGGCCTTGGCCCGATACATCTGCCGAAACTGTTCCGGGTCCGGAAACGACAGCGGTTTCACTCGGATTGGCTGATCGTTCTTGTCTAGCATCGGATTGGCGGTGAAGTAACGCACGATGAGATCGTGCAGTCGACCCATGCTGATGGGGTTTCGGGACCCGGTGGCCACCTGATAAATCGCCACCCCGCGTTCCCTGGCCAGCTTCGGCATCGCTGCCAAGATGGTATTGACGACCATATCGGCCGGAACGAGATCAAGCGTCACCTCGGGATTCAGCGGGAGGGACCGTAGACGCCCCTTTCCGATTGCTGCTATCAACGGGTCGGCCATGCGCAGTCCGTCCAGCCAGCCCGGACTCGGCTCGGCCAGGGTGCTCTCGATGATTGCCGGTCGCACCACCGCTACCGGTAAATCGCCGCGCTGTCTGAGAACGATTTGTTCACCGAGCGCCTTGGTGTAGGTGTAGGTGTCGTTCCAGCCTCGTTGGCGAGCCCACTTCATGCCCTCTTCGGTCAGCCGGTTCTGTATCCATCGGCTCCGGAGGTTTTGGATCATCTCACGTCGCGGCTCGGCTCGCCCGGCACCTCGGCCGCGTCGGCGCTGGACGAGTGCCTGGACCAACTCGCGGCGTACTTCCGCGCCCGCGCCCTGTTCGCGAGCAGCGGCGATGATCTCGCGGATTCGTGTGATATCGCGTTCTGGATCCGTGAATTGACGCGGTGGGAACGGTTTGTCCGACTCGGTGCTGTGGTGAAACGTCTCTACAACGGGCTCGTCCGTTGCCCCACAGACGTAGGCTGTCGAAACGTGGATGAGGATAGCCCGCTGGCAGGCAGAGGTGAAGTCCGTCACGCGCCCCGCCCCCAAAGTGTTGAGGTCGAGAGCATCGTCTAGCGGGGCGTCGAACGAAACGACCGCGGCGCAGTTGATTACAACGTCCAACTCGCGTTCGAGTTGGGCCCGGGCTTTGGGATCGATCCCTAGGCCATCCTGCGAGATGTCGCCAGCTACAGCGTGGAGTTTCTCCTCGAGGAAGCGTTCCAGTCGCTCGCCATGACGATAGCGCAGGCGATCGAAGACGCTGGACTGGAACAGCTCGCGGCGCAGCCGCTCGGCGGGTGTTTGGATCCGGCCGCCAAACTTGCGCTTGGGGCGGATCAAGACGTTGATCCGTTCGACATCGGGCGCTGCCCAGAGGATCTTTTCGACCAACGGCTGCCCCAGAAAACCAGTTGCCCCGGTAACGAGCAACCGTTTTTCACGCAGGAATTCGGAGATCGTGTCCATCCGGGTCAGTTCCCGTTTGGCGACGAGGAGCCCACAACGACTTTGAGCGATCGCGGCACGACCGAAGCCTCGAGCGGTGAGGTGCCGATCAGGTCGCCATCGAACATCTTCGGCATCGGCTCCGGTGACGTAATGCGCACGGTCTGCGACTGGTGAAGCGTAAAGCTCGGGTGGTCGAGATGTCTCCCGCGATAAACCTTTGGGAAGTTGAGCATCAGGTTGAACCGGCCTATATCGTCGACCACGACAACGTCTAGCAACCCGTCGTCGATCTGCGCGCCCGGGGCCATGTGGAGCCCGCCACCGGTGTAGGGGGTGTTTTGAATCATGACCGCGACCGACTCCATCTCCAAGGTTCGATCATCGAGCTCGATCACGAGGCGC
>DAOWHI010000182.1 GCA_030641505.1 Gemmatimonadota bacterium
AACTCTCGCGTGCGGGAGCCAAGGCGGCGATCGAGTCACGCGGCGGCCGCGTGACGGGTTCGGTCTCCGGCAAGACGACGTACCTGGTGGCCGGTGCCGACCCGGGGGCCAAGCTGGCCCGCGCCCGTGAGCTGGGTGTCGAGGTGCTCGACGAGGCAGCGTTCCGGGCTTTGCTCGGAGAAGGCACCGGCTAAAGGGGTACGCACCCCTCCGAGCCGATCCTATATTCGGGGCCCATGGAACCCAAAGAACCAGCCGAGGAGACCACCGCCGGGCCGGTCGAAGAGGCCGCGGCAGCGGAAGAAGAGACTGCGCCCACGCCCGCTGACAAGCAAGAGCTGACATCCATCCAGCTTCAGGATCTCAAGATGATGCAGGATCGGTTGCTGCGGCTGAGGGCGGAGTTCGATAACTATCGGAAACGTGAGTCGCGTGACAAGCAAGCCTCCTGGAACCGTGCCAAGGGCGACCTGCTCAAGAAACTGTTGCCCTCACTTGATGATCTCCACCGTGTTGCGACGTTGAAGCCCGACGAGACCAAGAGCAACGCGGTTATCGATGGGGTTGCCCTGGTCGAGCGCAATCTGCTCGGAGCGTTGGGTCGCGACGGCTTGCAGGTGGTTGGGGAACCGGGCGAGCCCTTCGACCCACACCTCCACGAGGCGATCGGGATGTGGCCGGCACCCACACCCGAGCAGCAAGGCATGATCGCGGCGGTGACGATGCGTGGCTACCAGTTTGGTCGCCAGCTCCTGCGTCCCGCACAGGTCCAAGTGTACGAAGGGTCTGCCGGGGAGGATCTCCCCGACAGCCCGGCCACCGGAGCGGACACGGCAGGCGCCGAGGCGACGACCTAAGGGCCGGCCACCTTGGCCGCCACCGACTACTACAAGGCTCTCGGCGTTCCCGAGGCGGCGAGCGCCGACGCGATCAAGAAGGCCTACCGCAAGCTGGCCCGCAAGTACCACCCCGATGCGAATCCCGGCGACCCGGTTGCCGAAGAGCGGTTCAAGGAGATCTCGGCTGCCTATCAGGTGTTGTCCGATCCGGAAAAGCGTCGGCAGTACGATCAGATGCGACGCTTTGGCGTCGGTGGGATGGGTGGCTTTCGACCCGGTCAGCCCGGAGGTCAGTCGGGCGGCTGGCAGCGGATCGACCTCGAAGATTTCGAGGGGTTGGGTGGCTTCGGCGGCCTGGGTGACATGTTCGCGTCGATCTTCGGCGGCGGAGCGGCTCGCACGCGAGGTCCGGCGGCGACCCGGCGCCGCACCGGACCCGATCGGCATATCACGGTCGGAGTTTCGTTCACGGTTGCCGCGCGCGGCGGACAGATCAGCGTCACGCTGCCGCTGGAAGAGGAGTGTTCCAACTGCAAGGGGAGCGGGGCCGAGCCCGGAACCCCCGCCGAGCCGTGTCCCCAGTGCTCGGGTACCGGGCAGATCTCGCTCGTGCAGGGCGGGTTCTCGGTTCAGCGGCCTTGCCCGCGTTGTTACGGCCGCGGAGTGCTGATCAAGAGCCCGTGCCGGGAGTGTGGCGGTGATGGGTCCGTTGCGCGCCGCCGTCGCATCAAGGTCCGGATCCCGGCCGGTATCGAGGACGGCGAGAAGATCCGCCTGCGCGGCAAGGGGGAGCCCGGTGTCTCGGGTGGCCCGCCAGGAGATCTGTATCTGACCATCCAGATCAAACCGGATCGCTTTTTTCGCCGCGATGGGCTGGATATCCACTGCACGGTTCCGATCCGCGTAGTGCAGGCGATGTTGGGCACGCGCATTCGGGTGCGAACGGTGCACGGTAAGAGGGTCGAGCTCGCCGTCCCTGCCGGCACACAGGGCGGGACGCGATTCAAGCTCAAGGGGCAGGGCATAAAGAAAGGCGACAAGACCGGTGATCAATACGTCGAGATTGCGATCACCGTGCCCGAGGAGCTGACCGACGAGGAACGGGCGATGGTCGAAGAGCTCGGCGAGCGTTCGAGCTTCAAGGAGTGACACCGGCCTTGAACGAGGCTGGGATCATCGGACTCGGTCGTTGCGGTCAGCTGGCGGCACAGCTTCTGAGGGATCACTACCGGCTGACAGTGGCCGATGTCCGCGATCGATCCGCAGAGGCCGCGTCGCTCGGCGTAGCCTGGGACACCCTCGAGTCCGTTGCCGCGAAGCCCCGAATCCTGCTCGCGGTTCCGATTCGCGCCATACCCAATGTCTTGAACCAGATCACGCCTCACTTGACAGGCGACGCCTTGATTGTCGATGTCTGTTCGGTAAAGTCGCGCCCGATGGAGTGGATGGCTGAGCATCTGCCGGCGGGAGTTCAGTTCGTTGGCACGCACCCCCTGTTCGGTCCAGACAGCGCATCGGAACAAGGCGTTGAAGGACAACGCATCGTCGTATGCGCATCCCGCGGCCAGGAGGCGGCAGCGGATCAAGTCTGCGAGGTGGCGCGCCAGCTTGGTCTCGAGCCGATACTGTCGACCCCAGATGAGCACGATCGTCAGATGGCGCGGTCTCAGGCGGTGGTGTTCTTGCTTGGCCGGGCGATGCGGATGGCAGGATTGGAGCCCGCCCAACTCGGCACGCCGTCGGAGCGTCAGGTCTACTCGGCGCTCGATCTAGTAGCGGGCGACACCCACGAACTCTACGAGGACATTCTCAGACATAACCCTTACGTCCCGGAGCCAGTGCGGGCGTTGTGTGCGGCGATGCTGTCGGAGATCGATCGGTGTGCTGGGGACGAGTAGCGTAGTCAGTACTTGACGCCCAACGCGTCGCACAAGAATCGCTGAAAAGGCTTTGCCGCGCGGCAAAGCGCCGTGAACTCCGGAATCAGGTCCGGTCCCGTCACGGTTCGTTGGCTCAGCTTCGAGACGCCGATGAAATCTTTGCGGCGCAGATCGTCGATCAACGGATGGTCAGGGTCGAACCCCGTGGGCGCGCGTTTTAGAGAATCCCCCGACAGTTCGTAATGGTCGCGGAAAGTCTTGGCGCCCTTGGCGCGCTTCCAGCGTGTCGAGTCTTGATCGATCGCCGCCCGGATCTTCTTGAGCGAGCCCGAGTCGGGACGCCAGATCCCGCACCCCATCCAGGTTCCATCGGTATCGATGTGCATGTAGAAACCCGGGGCGTGAACGTCTTTTGCGGTGACATGCGGAAATCGGATCCCGACGGACGTCTTGTACGGGCTCTTGTCCTTTGAGAACCGAACGTCGCGGTAGATCCGGAACAAGGACCCGCCGACCGGTCGCGCATCGGCCTTGAAGTGGGGGCTGATCTTTTTCAGGTGCGGCGCGAAGTCGGCGATGAATCTCAGCGCGGGCGCTTTGACATGTTCCTCGTAGCGATCCTTGTTGGCGTTGAACCACGTACGCCGGTTGTTGAGATCGAGCTCCCTGAGGAAATCGATCGTCGCCCGCGAGAAGTATCGTTCGCCGCTCTTGTTGGTTTTCGCCATCCGTCGCCTAGCTGGCGGCCTCGAACCGGCGCGCAACCTCGTCCCAGTTGACGACGTTCCACCATGCTGCGATGTAGTCTGGGCGGCGATTCTGGTAGTTCAGGTAGTAGGCGTGCTCCCAGACGTCGACGCCAAGAATCGGCGTTCGGCCTTGCGACAGAGGCGAATCCTGATTGGGTGTGCTCTCGACGATGAGCTTGCCACCGTCAACCGACAGCCATCCCCAACCGCTACCAAACTGCGTCGCTCCGGCGCTCGACAGCTTGGACTTGAGATCGTCGAAGCTTCCGAAAGCACCGGCGATCGCGTCGGCGATCGCACCGCTCGGTTCGCCACCGCCGTCCGGCGACATGACCGTCCAGAACAACGTGTGGTTCGCATGTCCACCACCATTGTTGCGGACAGCGCCTCGGATGTCGTCGGGCACGGCGCCCAGATCGGCGATCAGCTCGTCGACACTCTTCGACTGCAGATCGGGGTGCTTTTCGAGTGCGGTGTTGAGGTTGCCGACATAGGCAGCGTGATGACGATCGTGGTGAATCTCCATCGTCCGCGCGTCGATATGGGGCTCGAGCGCATCGAACGGATACGAGAGAGCAGGGACCTCATGCGCCATGAAAGTCTCCTTCGGTGTGGATGTGGGCGAGTGATCGAATGCGATATGAAACGGTCGGTCAACGTATCACGCGAACTCCGGCCGGGCCAATCGCAGCTGCTGGTTGACACCCGTTGGTGTCAGCCCGTACGTTTTTTCGCCTACCAAGGCGCGCGACCCCATCGTCTAGTCTGGTCTAGGACTCCACCCTTTCAAGGTGGTAACACGGGTTCGAATCCCGTTGGGGTCGCCATCACGTGTTTGAGTACGTCAGTGTAGCGACGCCATACGCGGCCGCCTATACTAGAATTCTGCGGGCCAGCCATGATCGACGCACAAGAAAAAGGAGAAAACGACAATGACGTTACAAGTTGATTGCGGGAAGGTGAATCCGGCCACCGGGTGCACGACCGTGTTACAGGCCGAGACCGAAGAAGAGCTGATGCAGAAGGTCGCCGTGCACGCCAAAGATCACGGCATCGTTGAGGTGACTCCCGAGCTGATAGCGCAGGTCAAAGGGGCGATCGAAGAAGTCTAGGCGGCTTACTCAGCGCGAATCGCCTCTACCGGTTCGAGAGCGGCCGCATTGCGTGCAGGGAGCACACCAGCGATCACCCCGATGACGATGGCGACGCCCTCTGCGACGAAGACAAACAACACCGGTGTGTGAACAGGCAGCCCGGGCACTGCGACGTGTAACAAGCGGGCGACCCCGACGCCGATCACGAGCCCACCAAGTCCGCCCAACGCTGCTAAAACGGTCGCCTCGCCAAGAAACAGGCGCAGTATCTGGTCGCGGTCAGCTCCGAGGGCACGCAACAACCCGATCTCGCTGGTGCGTTCATTGACGGCGATCGTCATGATCGTGAAGATCCCGACCGCGCCGACCAACAGCGAGATTCCGCCCAACCCGGCGACTGCAAACGTCAATACGTTGAGCACGTTGCCGAGCACGTCGAGCATCTGGTCCTGCGTCGTGATGGTGACGTCCTCGCCGCCGTGGCGCGCGATGAGGAGCCGCTCGACGCTGGCCACTATCTCGTCGACCGGCGCGCCTTCCTCGTACATGACGTCGATCTCGATGAGGCCGTCACGGTTGAACAGCTCGACTACAAACTGTGGCGCGGCGAATTCGAGGTCCGGGGATTGTCAGTCAGGTCCGAGGCCAAGGCAATTCCTTTTCTCGTGTCCGCTGACCGCATCCGTGCACGAATCTCCCCCACGCTGATGCTAACGGGGGAGATCGAGCGTCTCGATGTCACGCTTGTGGGTCTCCTCGAGTTCATCACGGATCGCGCGCTCGAACACGGCACG
>DAOWHI010000128.1 GCA_030641505.1 Gemmatimonadota bacterium
CTCCCCCAACGCCGGTCAGAGTCACAAGAGAACCAGGGACAAGCGCTGAGCGAACAGATGCCAGCAGCTCATCACGACCAAAAAGGCTGGTCCGGTAGAGCGGCAGATTCATCACACCACCAGAGGCGGCCCCCCGCAGCGCAGGGAAGTCGGCTGACCCGAGCTGCCGAATGCCGATCGGTCCGGAAATGCCCGAGAGCGCATACTCGCCTAAATCGAGGCAGTCGGTCTCGACTTCGTCCAGCATTGGTACAAAGTCAGCGCTCACCGCTTCGTGGTAGTGCTGCCGTGTGAACAAGTAGCTCTTGGTCGATCCCTGGTGGTCATTAAACGTCACGCACGGCGAGATCACATCGACGAGGGCGAACCCGGGGTGAGCCAACCCCGCCTTCAGGATCGGCACGAGCTGCGGCTTATCCCCGGAGAAGCTTCGGGCCACAAAAGTACCGCCCATTCCGAGCGCTAGCGCCACCGGATCCATCGGGGCTAGGGGGTTGCGGTCGCCACGCTTGGACAACGATCCCACGTCGGCCGAGGCCGAGAATTGTCCCTTTGTCAACCCGTACACGCCGTTATTCTCGATGATGTAGAGCATGTTGATGTTTCGCCGGATCGCGTGACATAACTGGCCCAATCCGATCGAAAGGGAATCGCCGTCGCCAGAAATTCCTACATAGGTCAAGTCACGGTTGGCGGCGTTGGCGCCGGTCGCGATTGACGGCATTCGCCCATGAACGGAATTGAAACCGTGCGCTTGGTTGAGGAAATATGCCGTCGTCTTGGACGAACAACCGATGCCACTCAACTTGGCCACTCGATGAGGCGCAATCGCCAACTCGAAAAACGCCTCAATAAGTGCTGCAGTCACAGAATCGTGGCCGCACCCCGCGCACAACGTCGACATCACGCCTTCGTAGTCGCGGGTCGTGAAGCCTAGCTCGTTGGTTGGGAGACCAGGGTGTCGAACTTCAGGCTTGGCGATAAATGTCATGCCTTGACACCCTCCAACTCCTTCATCACACCCGCCACCACTTGATCGGCAGTCATTGGGAAACCACCATAATACCGAATCGATCGCATACGGCTCTCAGGGACACCAGTTTCGAGGGTGAGTAGACGCCTCAACTGGGCGTCACGGTTCATCTCGATTACGAGCAGCTGATCATGGGTTTCCAGAAAACTCGTGACCGCCGCACTAAACGGAAAGGACCGGATCCGAAGTAAGCTGGCCGAAATACCGGCCTCGGTGAGCCGATCGATCCCTTCACGAACCGCGGCTGCGCAACTGCCGATCGTGATGATGCCAACGTTGGAACCTGAAACCAACTCGACGACGGGTTCTGGCAGGTGTTCAGCTGCGTTCGCGAGCTTGCGAGTCAGCCGATCGACGACGTCGACATACTTCTCCGCGTCCTCCGTGTAGCGGCCGTAACGGTCGTGTCCCGATCCCCGCGCAAAGTAGGCGCCCTTCGGGTGCACCCCAGGTAGCGTCCGTGCGCACACGCCATCTCCATCGATATCGAGGTAACGATAGAATACTTCGAGTTGCTCAAGTTCTTCAGCGCCTAGGATCTTGCCGCGATCCGGCCGGTATTCGTCGTGCCATTCAAAACGCTCGCACATCCAGTCGTTCATTCCGATGTCCAGATCGGATACAACGAAAACCGGTGTTTGATATCGGTCGGCTAGATCAAATGCCTTCACGGTCAAGTCGAAACACTCGCGGGGATCAGCAGGGAATAGTGCGATATGCTTCGTATCGCCGTGTGAGGCATAAGCCACCGACAGTAGATCCCCTTGCTGGGTTCGAGTCGGCATACCGGTGGAAGGACCGGCACGCTGAATGTCAAAGAAGACCGCCGGTACCTCGGTATAGTATGCAAGACCGATGAACTCGCTCATCAAGGAGATCCCAGGCCCGCTCGTCGGCGTGAACGCTCTCGCTCCCATCCAGCCTGCCCCAATCGCGACGCCGGCGGCGGCCAGCTCATCCTCGGCTTGTACCACGCAATACCGCCTCTCACCGTTCTCTCCGTTCTCACGGTAGCGTCTACAGAACCGAAGAAATGCATCCATCAACGAGGTTGCGGGCGTGATTGGGTACCACGCACCGACACTCGCACCAGCATAAATGCATCCAAGTGCAGCTGCAGTGTTGCCGTCGATCATGATCGCATCGCCGGTTGCGTCCATCGTCTCCAATCGAACTGGAAGTGGACACTCGAAGTTTTCGCTGGCAAACTCGAACCCGAGCCGAATCGCGCGCCGGTTTGAGTCCATCAAGTGCTTCTTCTTACCAAACCGTTCACGGAGCATCGTGTCCACAACATCTAGGTCGAGCTCGACAAGCGCCGCCAGCACGCCCACATAGGCAATGTTCTTCATCAGGATCCGCTCCCTGGCACCCTCGAAGTTCTCGTTGCAGATCCGAGCGAGCGGGGCGCCGAGAAATGTGACGTCATCCCTCGCGAGGGCTGGATCGAGTGGCCACGAAGAGTCGTAGATTAGGTAGCCTCCCGGTCGCACGTCGGCGACGTCACGGCTGTAACTTTCTCGGTTCATCGCTACAACTACATCGAATTCTTGAGCGCGCGCCGTGTAGCCGTGTCGATCGACACGGATCTCGTACCACGTAGGCAAGCCTTGAATGTTGGACGGGAAGACGTTCTTCCCGGATACCGGAACCCCCATCCGGAAAATCGCTTGCATCAGGAGCCCGTTGGCGCTCGCCGAGCCCGTGCCGTTCACGTTGGCGAGTTTGATCGCGAACTGGTTGACGCTAGCTACAGTGTGGCCGCGCACACCGACCGACCGGCATAGGGTAGGAGCAGTTCAAACTGTCGCATGTCCCATGCCGCGGTGGGACAGCGCTCAGCGCAAAGGCCGCAGTGGACACAGATGTCCTCGTCCTTGACCATTACACGACCCGTCTGTGGTAGCACACCCGAAACGTAGAGATCCTGATCGGTGTGCTCTGCTGGAGCGGTGAGACGCTGGCGAAGGTCATTTTCATTCCCGTCCGCAGTAATGGTCAGGCAATCGACCGGACAAACATCGATGCAAGCGTCGCACTCGATGCAGAGCGGATCGGTGAAGTGAGTCTGCACATCACAGTTCAGACAGCGCTCGACCTCCGTTAGCGTCTGCTTGAGATCGAAACCCATTTCGACCTCGATATCGAGCCCCTCAAACCGGCGATCCAATTCCACATGGCGCATGCGTACCCGTTCTGACGCGTCGTAGTCGTTGCTGTAGCTCCACTCGTGCAGTCCCATTTTCTGGCTCACCAGGTTCATTCCCTCTAGTGGTCGATCCGATACCGATGCCCCTTGGCAGTAATCGTGAATCGAGATCGATGCTTCATGTCCGTGGGCGACGGCCCAAATAATGTTCTCTGGGCCCCAGGCGGCATCGCCGCCAACGAAGACGCCCTCGCGGGTCGTCTGGAACGTCACCCGGTCGACAATCGGCATATCCCACTCGTTGAACTCGATACCAATGTCACGCTCGATCCACGGGAATGCCGTCTCTTGTCCGATCGCCAGAATCACTTCGTCACAGGGGATGTCCAGAACATCCAGGACTTCTTTCCTTAGTCTTCCGTCCGGTTGTTTGTGCCAATCAACGATTTCGAATCGCATCCCCCGAACTTGTCCATCTTCGATCAAGAACCTCTCTGGTGAGTGATTCTCCAGAATCTCGATCTGCTCCTCCTCGGCGTCCTCTAGTTCCCAATCGGAAGCTTTGAAAAGGCGTTTGGGCTTTCTCGCCATCACCTTGACGTCGGTTCCGCCAATGCGCTTTGAGGTCCGGCAGCAATCCATCGCGGTATTACCTGCGCCAATAATGAGAACTCGCGGGTCGACCGAGTCGATGTGACCGAAGGCCACCGACTCCAGCCAGTCGATCCCGATATGGATCTTATCCGACTCGTATCGTCCGGGAATCTCGAGGTTCTTTCCACGCGGTGCACCGGAGCCGATAAACACGGCATCATACTCCTCAGCCAGGAGCGCCTCCAGGCTTGTGATCGGCGTGTCATACCGGATATCCACTCCCATGTCGAGGATCATGTCTATCTCTTCGTTGAGCACGTCGATCGGCAGCCGGAACTGAGGGATATTCGTCCACATGAGTCCGCCGGCACGATTGAAGCGCTCAAACATGACCACTTCATAACCAAGTGGTAGGAGATCGTTCGCCACAGTCAATGAAGCGGGACCGGCGCCCACGCACGCGATCTTGAATCCGTTCTTCCGCTTCGGGATTTCAGGGAGGCGATGCGCGATGTCGCCCTTGAGATCCGCCGCGACTCGCTTCAAACGACAGATCGCAACGGGTTTGCCGTCCACTCGAGTGCGTCGGCACGCCGGCTCACATGGCCGGTCGCAGGTCCTTCCTAGAATGGCGGGGAAAACGTTCGATTCGCGATTCAGCATGTACGCGTCAGAGTACCGTCCTTGGCCGATCATACGGATGTACTCGGGGACGTTGGTGTGCGCCGGGCACGCCCATTGGCAGTCGACGACCTTGTGATAGTAGGCCGGATTGGAAACGTCTGTAGGTCGCATAACTAGGGAACTTAAAACTCCCAGCAGGTCGGTTGCCAGCCATGGAGAGCGAGCGGGGCATGCATTTTGCACCAGCAAAGGAGCTCAGGTGAGGAGTCACTGGGCTGGGCGAGCCTATTGCAATGGAGCCACCCGCATGGAGACTAGCTTCGTTCCCGTCTTTTTCTTGTGTCTGGCGATCCTGGCTGTCTTGCGAACTTCCTGGATTTCCACGCGCGCTGACCGCAGGGCGCGCCGCGCAATCCGATGGATCCGATCACACTATCCAGATGCGTGGGACCGTCACGATGGCTGGCCGGTTCAATTGAACCTCTGGCCGCGAGCCACGCTCGCGGTCTTGGCTCGTGACCTTGACACCGACAATGCAGAGCTACAACAGCAACTCGCGCCCGTCAAACAACTTAGGCGACACTTCTGGTTCTCGTTCGCCGTCGGTGTGGCTTCGATCACCACGCTGGTGATGTGGATCAGCGACGTGAGGACGCCGTAGTCGGGCTTTGTAGCAGGCCAAAAAGGGGCACGAGTGGCGTACCACCCGCGCCCCGACTCACTGTTACGCGGTCTGTTACTCGTCGGCTTGCGCCACCATCTTCATCGCATCGTCGCGAACGTACGATAGCGCGAAGTTCAACTGATTGAAGTTCGCAGCTTGCTCGGCCATCTCGTCCGAGGCTTCCTGGTTACCCGTCCCGTGGTATGCTTCAGCCATCGCATACAAGACCCGGGGATCCTGTTGGTTGGCGTGCGCAAAGTGCTCAAGTGCACTCTCACTGTCGCCCTCAGCCAGCGCGATGCGACCCAAGAGCTCGTGGTCTTGCCGAATCTCGAACGGAATCTGGTGTTCCTGTACCGCTCCGTGATAGGCGCTGGCGTGGGTCTTCGCGGACTCCGAATCTCCGGTGGCCAGCCCTACGAGTGTTGCCGTATAGTGATGATTCCGGCGTGTCGCCTCCTTGAGCTCCTCAGGGATGTCAGCGTAGGCGACCTCATCGACGGCCTTCTGGAACAAGGCACTCGCCTCGTCTGGGCTGCCCGTGTCCAGCAGCATCCGTCCCATCATGTTATAGTCATTCGACATCGATAGGTGGTCGTCGGTACCCTCAGCGATCCCGAAACGCTTGTGCATGACCTCCATGGCCGCCTCACGGTCACCGTCGTACATATGTGACGCGCCCATCCACATCAAAGCCTGGCGGCGAATGCCATCGGTCTCTGCCACCTCATACATCTCGTGCAGCGTCTCGCGCGCAGCATCGGTGTCGCCCATGAACATCTGGTTGTTCGCAATACCGGCGTACGAGAACTGAAAGCTCGGGTCTGCTTCGAGCGCCTTCTTGTACTGCACGATTGACTCTTCGAAGCGCCCCGCCTTCATTAGGAGCTCCGCGTACGAGTCGTGCGGGTTGGGCTCCCCGGGCAGCACCTCGATGTATTTCTGGAAGGCCGCTTCAGCCGCTTCGTAGTTGCCAATCGAGCGGTTCGCGTAGCCAAGCAGGTTGTAGGCCGGTGAGTATTCCGGATTGATCTCGGTCGCGTGGGCATAGTGCTTGATCGCAGCCTCATAGTCTTGCCGACCGAAGTACAGGCCTGCCAGCAGCTGATGTCCTCGTTCATCGTCGGGGAAGCTCTGGATCAGCTTCTCGTATAGTTCTAGCTGCTTCTCCGGGTTCCCC
>DAOWHI010000077.1 GCA_030641505.1 Gemmatimonadota bacterium
CGCCGACAACTCAATCGCCAGCTCTTTTCTCCCACCCTGCACCTGCTTGGCCACTCGAGCGTGACGCTTCTCGACCACCGCCAAGTCCGCCAACGCCAGCTCGGTGTCGATGATCTCCTTGTCCCGCAGCGGATCGACGCTGCCCAAGACGTGAACCACATCTGTTGACGGGAAGCAACGCACGATGTGAACGATCGCGTCGACGGTCCGGACATGCGAAAGGAACTGATTGCCCAACCCCTCACCCTGGCTGGCACCTTTCACCAGGCCGGCGATGTCGACGAACTCGATCGATGTCGCGGTGACCTTATCCGGCTGAAACGCTTCTCGGAGAACGTCCAGCCGGTCATCCGGAACAGCGACCACGCCCAGATTGGGATCGATCGTGCAAAACGGATAGTTCGACGCTTCGGCGCCGGCCGCGGTCAGCGCGTTGAAGAGCGTCGACTTGCCGACGTTTGGTAGACCGACGATGCCAACTTGCATTTCAGGTTGCCTCGATCATGCTGATCGCAGAGAATCGCGCCAGCAGCAACCGCTTGTTAGACGGCGACGGGCCCTAACATCACCCTATTGTGCTGTAGCTGCGAAAAGCCCACGAAATCTGGTATACCAGGGCGATGACAGCGAAACCGGCATGGAACAGCCGGTGCATCGTGATCATCGCTCCTAGGCAGAACAGGATATAGAGACCCTGAGTAATCGGGTACTCGAGCCCAAGACTTGCGAAGTAGTCGGGGCCTTTGAGCCAGGTGTCGCCGAAATCCACCAGGAAGAACGCCGCCAACAGGCCAAAGAACCAGACTCGACGTGACAAGAAATAGTCTTTATACCCTGCGTATCCGTCTAGGTCTGACGGAAAAAGAAGGGCGCAGAGCAGGTAGAGGATGAATGCGTAGAGAAGGACGAAGAGGTAGACCTGGAAGGTCCACGTTTCGAGGGTCTCTAGGCCGAATTCCCACCACCACCAGAAGATGGCTTGAAAGAACATGAAGGCGACCCAGAACAGGTGGACCCAGTATGTCTTGTGACGACCCGGATGTTGGATGAGGCTGACCACTCCGCGAAGCAAATGGGCGATGCCAAGGCCGATGACAATAGAAGTCAACACCGACACGTATTCGAAGACACCCATCAGCGAAGTCCCGGTATTTGAATCTCTGTATCGAGGGCGAATGCAACCAGAATGCTGGTCACGACGACTAGCGCTTCCGCGAAGCGCTTTCGCAAATTCTGACGAAGATTCGACTGACCCAGTGCCTACTCCCTTATCCCGCGGTCTACGCCGGGCATAAGAGGGAATCCCCTCGTCGATTCAGCGATTGATCTGCTGTTTCGATCCTTAAAACCAGGGCGCCAACACCAGCGACACGATCGACATCAGCTTGATCAAGATGTTCATCGACGGGCCGGACGTATCCTTGAACGGATCGCCAACCGTGTCACCGACCACCGATGCCTTGTGCGCGTCTGATCCCTTGCCGCCGTGAGCTCCCTGCTCGATGTGCTTTTTTGCGTTGTCCCATGCACCACCGGCATTGGCCATGAAGAGCGCCAGCATCACACCGCTCACGGTGGCGCCGGCGAGCATGCCACCGAGCGCCTCGACGCCGAGGACCTTGCCAACCACTACCGGCGCTATGACCGCCGTCAATCCGGGGACGATCATCTCGCGCAGCGCAGCCCGCGTCGAAATATCTACGCACCGCGCGCTGTCGGGCTTGGCCGTGCCCTCCATCAACCCCTCGATCTCACGGAATTGCCGCCGCACCTCGGCCACCATCCCTTGAGCTGCGCGGCCAACCGCGTTCATCGTGAGCGACGCAACCAGGAACGGCAGGAAGCCACCGATCAGCAGCCCGATCACGACGGTCGGGTTGATGATGTTGATCCCCTCGTTTACGAGTCCCACGGCTGAGCCGTAGGCGGAGAAGAGCGCCAGCGCGGTGAGCGCCGCCGACCCGATCGCGAACCCCTTCCCCATCGCCGCGGTCGTGTTACCGAGCGCGTCCAAGCCATCGGTAATCGCTCGCACTTCCTTTCCGAGCCCGCTCATCTCGGTAATCCCGCCGGCGTTGTCGGCAACAGGTCCGTAGGCGTCCACTGACATCGTCGCTCCGACGGTCGCCAACATCCCCACCGCCGCGATGCCGATTCCATACAATCCGGCGAAGTAGAACGAGACACCAATCGCGGTGCAGATGAGCACCACCGGAATCACGACCGATTCCATTCCAATCGCCAAGCCAGCGATGATGTTGGTCGCCGAACCGGTCTCGGACGCTTCCGCGATCTTCCGAATCGGTCTGCCGCCCGTGTAGTACTCGGTCACGAGTCCGATCAGAATGCCGACCATGGTACCCGAAGCAAGTGCCCAAAACGGACCAAGCGAAGAGAAGTCCTGGCTGCCGGCGAAGACATCCAGCTGCCGGATCACGAAGTACGAGGCGATCAAGAACAGCCCGGCGGCAATAAACGTCGTGTTGCGGAGCGCGCTCGCGGGGTTGGTGCGCTCGAGAAGCTTCATGGCGCCGATCCCGACGAGTGACGCGAGAAGACCCACGATAATCAGTATGATCGGCATCGCCACGGCCGCCATCCTGTGCTCCACCAAGAACAGCGAGCTGGTGGCGGCGATCGCGATCGTAGCAATGACGGCCCCGACGTACGACTCGAAGATGTCAGCCCCCATACCGGCTACGTCACCCACGTTGTCGCCGACGTTGTCAGCGATCGTGGCGGGGTTTCTCGGGTCGTCCTCGGGGATGCCGGCTTCGACCTTCCCAACCAGGTCCGCGCCCACGTCGGCCGCCTTGGTGTAGATCCCGCCACCCACGCGAGCGAACAGCGCGATTGACGAAGCACCCATCGCGAACCCACTGATGATCCCTGCAAACTCTCGGATTATCACCGGGTTCCCCTCTGCCTGACCGGCCCACAGGAATACCAAGCCGATACCGAGCAACCCGAGCGAGGCGACCGACAACCCCATTACGCTGCCGCCGAAGAACGCGATCCTCAACGCCGGACCCTGGCCGTGGGCGCGTGCGGCCTCGGACGTCCGCACGTTTGCCCGCGTCGCCGCCGCCATCCCAAAAAAACCCGCCAGGATCGAGCATGCCGCCCCAGCGACGTACGCCATCGCGGTGTTTCTACCCACCGCTAGACTGAGCAGAACGGCGACTATGACAATGAACGGGATGAGCACCGAGTATTCGCGCTTCAAGAACGCCATCGCACCGGCTTGGATTTGAGCCGCCAGATCACGCATGGTGTCGTTCCCATCCGGCTGTCGCTTCACGTACGCGTAGATGATCCAGGCCACGAATAGACCTAGCAGACCCCACGCCGGGGCGGTCGCTGCAAAGTTCTCCACGGACGCTCCTCTACAAAGGTTCTGGGTTGTATCGATTCATCGCGGTTGTCAGGTCCTCGGAAAGAATGCACTCAATGGCGGCGGCGGCGTGTTCGATAGCGTCGTCGATCGCCGATCGCTCGCGACGGCGAAACGGCCGCAAGACAAACTCGGCCGCATCATTCACGGCACCGCTCTCGGGGAATACACCCACCCGCAAGCGCGGGAACTCTTCGGTGCCGAGATGATCGATGATCGACCGCATGCCGTTGTGGCCTCCCGCGGAGCCCGACGGTCGAATCCGTAATCGACCGAGTGGGAGCGCGATATCGTCGAAGCAAACCAGCAGCTCCTCGACCGTGAACTCCGTTTCCCGGTACAGCGCGGCCAGCGCTCGACCCGAGCGATTCATGAATGTGAGCGGCCTGATCAGGATGACCGACTCGCCGGCGATCGTTCCTGCCGTCTGGAGCCGCATATCCTGCCGCACCCAGTCGGGCAGCGCGTGCCGTCCGGCGAGCCGATCCACGATGCGAAAACCGATGTTGTGGCGAGTCGCTTCGTACTGTGGCCCCGGGTTGCCCAAGCCGACGACGATCCGGATCGCCAGCGCCAGCTACGCTTTCTCTTCGCCCGCTGCCTCGTCGGCCGCCGCGGCTTCCTCTTCGGCTTCGCCCTCCTTGCCGACCAACTCCGGCTCCAGCAGCTCCTCTTCGACCTCTTCCTCTTCGGGTTCCACGATCACCGTCGGAGCGAGCACAGCTACAACAGAGCGATCGGAATCGGTCTGTATCTCGAGGTCGGGCAGCTTCAGGTCCCCAACGTGGATAGAGTTTCCGATGTCGAGCTCGGAGATGTCGATTTCGATCTTCTCAGGGATGTTTGCCGGAAGACAGTTGATCTCGATCTCCCGGAGCTGATGGTCGATTACCCCACCCTTGTCCTTCACCCCGATCGGAACCCCCACCAGGATCACCGGAACCTCGACATGGATCTCCTCGCCCATGGCGATATGAAAAAAGTCGATGTGGAGCAAATCGTCGCGGTACGGATGCCGCTGAACCTCCCTGATCAACACCTTGAAGGGGTCTTTCTCCCCCTTCACCTCGAGATCGACGACCGTATTCTCGACCGAGATCGACTGGA
>DAOWHI010000003.1 GCA_030641505.1 Gemmatimonadota bacterium
CCGAAGCTCGGTCACAGCCTCGTCGTAGCGCCGTTGGTCGTACGCGATGATTCCCAACCAGTATTGTGCGTCGGGCGCGCTCAGCCCGGCGGGGAACAGACGCAAATACTCGATGAAACCCTCGCGCGCGAGGTTCAGGCGCCCTTGTTGATAATCGGTGACCGCCTCATTGTAGAGCCCGATCTCATCGATCCCTCGTGAGGCTGTCGTATCCGGCGGCGTCATCACCCTCGGCTCGGCCCGGGGTTGGTATCGCTTGAGCTCACCCATCTGACTCTCTGCGCCTCTGAGCGCCGCTTGAACCGCGTTCATCTCCTGACGAAGAGCCCCCAGGTCAGCCTTGAAATCGGCGCGGATCGCCTGCAGGAGCCGGGTCACGCTCTCCGCTAGCTGGTCCATCTGCGCCTGTACATCGTCCTGCCGCTGCTCAATGCGCTGGTGCTCGAACATCAGGTCATCGACGTCGCCGCGAGTAGCGCAACCCGTCAGACCAATCATCGCCGCAACGCACCCAGCCCAGACCGAAGCCGCATACCTGGTTCTTCTCCGCACGACCATCTCTAGTTGGATGCCGCGATGAACTCGTCGCGCCGGTTGTTGGCCCAGGCGGACTCGTTGTGACCCTCCGTCATCGGTCGTTCTTCGCCGTAGCTGACGGTTGTCAGACGATCCGGGTCGATCCCGAGGTCGATCAAGTACCGCCGAGCGGAGTCCGCCCGACGCTCACCCAGCGCGAGGTTGTACTCGATCGTCCCACGCTCGTCCGCGTGGCCCTCGATCCTCACATCGACCTCGGCGAACTGCCGCATGGCCTCCGCTTTGCCCTGGAGTGTGCCACGCGCATCTTCTCTCAAGTCGGACCGATCGAAGTCGAAGAAGATCATCGCGCCGATTGCCTCCATCGCACGGTTTCGGGCCATCTCCTCAGCGTCGTCGGTGGTGTCTTCCTCGGGTGTAACCACCGGAGGCGGGGTACGATCGCGGTCATCGGTATTTACTTGCTTCTTACCGCAACCAGTCGAAGCAATTGTGAACACCAGTGCTCCTGCCGCCAGCAGCGTCAGCTTGCGTCCGGCCATCGGGGCTCCTCCTCGTGGGGCGCTCAGTTCCAACATGCTCTCAGACGGCCGAGCCGCCTGCCATGACTGAGATGCTCGATTGTGATAATGGACCTTCAGGTTCCAAGATAGCCTTAACCTGCCGGACCTCCAATGGGGCTGATCTTCGTTTCACCGATCACCTATCTCCGATCGCCAAGGTGCGGCGACCAGCTTGGGCTGTGGTATCCCCCACCTCGCGTAACCGGCCGAATGTGCTGCCCGTTCCAGTCCATGGTGTAGATATCGGAAGGACCACTCCGCGTCGACGAGAACCCGATGTGCAGACCGTCGGGGGACCACGAAGGATCCTCGTTGTCGCCGGTCGAGGTGAGCACCGTGCGTCCGTCGCCGTTGACGCCGATCGTCACGATCTGGAAACGACCGCCTATTCGCTCGACGTATGCGATCCGGTCACCTTTGGGCGACCACTCCGGGGAGTGCGCCTCGTTGCCAAACGTCAGCTGTTTCAAGTTGGCACCCTCGGCATCCATCACGAAGATCTGACTCCGGCCCCCGCGATCGGATTCGAACACGATTCGGCGATCGTTCTGCGACCAGCTGGGGGCAGTATCGATCCCGAGATTGTACGTCAACCGTCTCAGGTTACGACGACCAACGTTCAGCACATACAGCTCGGCGTTGCCATCTTTGGTCAGCGTAAGCGCCATTTGCCGACCGTCGGATGACCAGGCGGGCGCGATGTTGAGCCCCTTGCGATCCGACAGCGGCCGCGCGCGTCCACCGCTTGAAGGAGCACAGTACAAGTCCGCGTTGCCGCGCACGAAAGTCGTAAAGCATATCTCGGCCCCGTCAGCGCTCCAATCAGGCGTCATCGAGATCGTGTCGAGCCGGGTCACGCGGTACGGATCTTGGCCGTCATAATCGGTAACAAAGATCTCCTTGTCGCCCCGCCGGCGGCTCGCGAACGCGATACGGGTGTCGGCCACACCCTGCTCACCAGTCAGCTCGCGAATGATCTCATTCGAGATCTGGTGGATCGTCATCCGAAAGTTCGGCGAGCCCAGATCGGGGAGCGCATACGACAGCGTCCGGACCTGCTGCTGAAAGGGCACGTTGTGGAGTTCTATGTCGGCCGCAAAGCCGGCGCCCGTCGCATCTAGCGATGCCTTGACCAGATAGCGGGTGCCAAAGATCGACCACGCTTCGTAGTCGACCGAGTCGGTGGTGCGTACAACACCGGCTTGAGCACGACCCGATATGACGTTGAAACGGAGTGAGAAATCGAGGTCGAACGCCAATGTTTCAGCCACCGTTTGGGCGGCCGACGAGGCCGGCGTCACCTCATCAATTGCGATATTGATCTTCTCGTCGACGTAGCCACGGATCCCCACCCGTACATCCTGTTCTTGAGCGGCCAGCGAGCTGGACCCCGCGATCACCCCAAAAAGGATGAGAAGCGAGCCCGCTAGGACCCGTGCTGCCCGCCCAGCCGGTCGAATCCGGTTCACGAAAAACCCCCTACGTGTCGATTAGAACTTCGGGTTCAGGATGGGGATCAATCAAATGTAGTACCGCTATCGGAGCGGCGGGTTCCGTTCTAGCCGGAGGGACGGACCCCGGCATCAAAGTCAAAGTAAACACCAAGAAAGTCGCCCGAATACTCGGCCGGCAGGGGCGGCATGGGGTCGCTCGCCTCAACCGCACGTCGGGCGGCGCGGTCAAAAAGAAAGCTCCCGCTCGGCTCAGCCACCTCGACATCGCTGACCTGGCCGGCTCGGTCGATCCGAAAGTAGATCGTGGTCTTTAGCGTTCCCTCGCCGGGCCGCCAGTTCCGCTCCACCTTGAGGACCAGTGCCTCCAGGTACCAGGGGAACTCAAACGGCTGGCCCTCGAGGGTTACTGGCAGGCTGGGACCCTGTTCGACTGCCTCTGGCTGTTCGTCCTCTGGTTCGGGCTTGGACGGATCGGCCTCAGGCTCGGGCACTTTCTCCACGGCCTCCGGCTCCTCGGGGGGCTCCTCTACCACTGGTTCGGGCTCGGGCGGCGTCCGCCTCGGCGGTAACTCGGCGGCCTGGACCAGATTCACCTGATAGACAGGCGGCAGATCGGGACGACTCGGGCCACGAAGCGCCAGCAGAAACCCTCCGACCCCGAGCAGGACATGGAGCGCCGCGGAGGCCAACAGAGCGCGCCTCACCGCTCGACCGGTGGTGGCTCGGTGACCAACCCCACGTTCTCGAATCCAGCCAGCTGGAGTTGCCCCATGACCTCCATCACCCGACCATAGGTGTTGCCCTCATCGGCTCGCAGATACACGCGGGCTAGGCCGCGACTCTGGCGCACCTGCTCAAGCACGTCTCCGAGCGCTTCCGGGCGGACCTCGGTTCGATCGATATAGACCCTCCCCTCGGCATCGACCGAGATCAGGATCGCCTCCGATGACGGCAGCGCCGCGCTCTCCGTCTGCGGCACTCGCACCTCGATCCCGCCCTGTGAGATCGGGGCGATGATCATGAACATAATGAGCAAGACGATGGTGACATCGACCAGCGACGTGACGTTGATTTCTGCCAGCAGCCCGTGTTCGCGCTTGAGCGGCGACGCCACGTTACCCCCGTCGCTCGCGAAGGATCACGTTGATGAGCTCAGAAGAGAAGTGACCCAGCTCATTCCCAATCTCCTTGATCTGGCTGACGAAGTAGTTGTAACCGATGACCGCCGGGATGGCGACTGCCAGACCGGCAATCGTGGTGACCAACGCCTCGGCGATACCGGGCGCGACCACGTTGATGTTGCCCGACCCTCGAAGCCCGATCGACAGAAAAGCGTCCATGATCCCCCACACGGTGCCGAGCAGACCAAAAAACGGCGCTACGCTGCCCGTGGTGGCCAAGAAGGGCAGCCCTTCCTCCAGCTCCTCCACTTGCTGAGCGGCCTCTCGCTCGAGCGCCATGTGGATCGATTCCTTCTCCAGGATCGTGATCGTCGTGGTTCCCCTGGGCGGTGCCGTCACACCACCCGAGGCGGCGTCCATAGGATTCTCCGACTGGCGGGGGCTCAGCTCGCTGCGCTGACTCAGGTGCTTCAGCTCGCGAACCCCAGCCTTGAACACCTCGGTCAACGGGTTGGCCGGGATCGCCAGCGCGGTTTGGTACGCCTCGGCCATTCCGGATCGCCGCTCAAAAGCGTGAAAGAACTGCTGCCGCTTTCCCTTCAGCTTCCGGAAAACAACCAGCTTGCGGAAGATGATGGCCCAAGAAACGAGCGAGAAACCGAGCAGGATGATGAGAATCCCCTTGGCGAACCAACCGCTGGTCACGACCATCGTCCATATCGATGGCTCGGCCGGTAGCGAGCGCGACCCGAGCTGAAGGAGCTCGATCATGGAGAGTCCGCCGCGCGCTGAGAGTTGATTCGCCGCTCGATGTATCTCATCGTCTGCTCCAAACCATCTTCAAGAGGTACGGCCGGCCGCCACTCGAGCTCCTGCTCGGCTTTGGCGGTATCGAGAACGCTGCGCGCGAGCTCGCCGGCCCGGGCAGCCTCAAACACCCGCTCGACTTCGCATCCGGCCCCGGCCATCAATACGTCCGCGAGCTTACCGACGCTGGTACCCCGACCGGTGCCGATGTTCCACGCTCGTGCGACGATGGTGTCCGGTGCGGGCAGTGAGCGGGTACTGGCCCGCCAGTTGGCTTCGACAACGTCGGCGACGTGGACGTAGTCCCGCTCCTGCTTGCCGTCACCAAATATCGTGATCGACTCCCCCTCGAGGATCCGTGCGGCGAAGATCGCTATGACCCCGGCCTCGCCGTGTGGCTCTTGGCGCGGCCCATAAACGTTGCTGTACCGGAGGGCGGCATAGTCCATCCCGTGTACGCGGGCGTAATAATGTAGGTACTGCTCCCCAATCAGCTTGGTCACCCCGTAGGGCGACAACGGCCGGAGAGGATGGTTCTCCGGCGTCGGGATAACCGTCGGCTCACCATACACGACACCACCCGACGAGATATACACGACCCGCCGTGTCTCGTGGCGCCGAGCGCACTCAAGCACGTTGAGCAGGCCGAGGACGTTCGTGCGGGCGTCGAGCGCTGGATCAGCAACCGACACCCTGACATCCATCTGAGCCGCGTGGTGGTTAACCAGATCGAACCCACCACGTTCGAAAACCGAGTCGACTTCGTGGCTGTTGAGTTCCAGTTGCACGAATTCGGCTGCTTCGGGTACCCGGTCCCGCTTGCCGTTTGACAAGTCATCTAGGACCGTGACCTCGCAACCCTCGGCCAAGTAGCGATCGGCGACATGGGAGCCGATAAAGCCGGCCCCTCCGGTAACCAGCACGCGCCGGGGGCAAAATGATTCGCTCATAGGATCGGGCGCCTCAATATAAGATCGATCCGGCTTGTCCCGAATTGTCGGGCCCTCTATATTTTCGCTTTCCTTCTCGGATAGAGTCTAATCTTGTCGATCGCGTCAGGATAATACCATGGCAAAAGTATGCTACGTCTGCAGTAAAGCGCCCCGCTCGGGCAACACTGTCAGTCACGCCCACAACAAGCGGCGTCGCCGATTCCTCCCCAACCTACAGAGCGTGCGAGTGCGAGATAACGGCGGCGTTAAGCGCGTTCGCGTTTGCGCCAGTTGTATCCGGGCCAACAAGGTTCGCAAGGCGATCTAGCCAAGGAGGTGTATAGTGACAAAGGCGTGGAATCTCCTCACAATCGGTGGATTGCTGCTGATCATGGTCTCGTTCTTCGCAGACCAAATCGGTGTGGGGCGAAATCCAGGATTCGGCTGGGGGCAAGGGGCAGGTGTCGTCTTGGGGCTGGTGCTGATCCTGGTTTCGCCGTACATGAAGCGTCGCCGGGCTCGCCTTCCCGACTCGACGGACACCGCCACACCACAGAGCTAGCTCCACGCAGGTCATCGCCGCCAGGCCGCGTCCTCGAGTAGCAGGTTGTGGCTAAACAGAGCCTGACCGGCCACTCCGTCTCGCGCCAGTGCGTTTGCCACTTGTTGGGTCTCGGCCGGGTCCAACCGGTCGAGACGCACGCCGATCCATAACTTGGCTCGCGGCAGGGTCGGGGAATAGCCACGAACGATTTGCAGAACGTCCTCGGGCCGATCCCTGTAAACCATCGGGACGACTTCGGCAACTAGGCCTCGCTCGAGCCACCCGCTCCAATCTTGTCCAAACGACCGATCGGCCTCCGCCGGGATCGGTAAGACCGCGGCCGATAGAACCACCTCGGGTGTCACCAGAGCCAGATCATCATGAATGAGTCCCACAAGATATGTCAGTGCAGCACTGCCTGATTCGGGCGCCCAACCGCTAGGGTATCGGATGTAGTCCAGATGTACGCCTTCTACCGGGTAGCGTAGAGCCAGCTCTAACACGAACCGGCGCAACTGAGTCCGGACCTCCATTTGAGAGGGATCAAGGAACCATCCTTCACCGGTGAGTCCAGTACGATCGAGTTCGCCCCGACTCAGATCACGAATCGAGCGCCCGGAACGATCCGTGACAAACCACTCCGGTCGACGACGGTACACGTGCAAGGGGTTTTCTGGTGGGTCAGGAGCCGACCACGCCAACATCGCGTTGATCCAGGCGTGGACCTCGAGCCCGCGAGACCGGGCGGATTCGACGGCCTCCCCAAATGGGTCTTCCCAACCCGGCTGGGTCGGGTCTCGGGCGGGCGCTGGAAAGACGCGGCTCGGGTAATACGCGTCCCATCGACCAGACACCTGCAGGTAGATCCGCCGACACCCGACGTGCTCAACCTCGGCCAGCGCCTCCTGCCACATCGCACGACTGCCAAGAGCGTTTCGCACAACCCAAACGGCACAGGGTGTAGAGAGAAAAGCGCCGCGTTGCGCCGCAACCGGTGCCCCCCCTGCCAGAATGGCACTTAGAACAGCGGCCCCAACCAGACCGCACCAGTGGACGATTCTCCGAGGTTGCTGTAGATTATAAGTTTCTGGCAATTTCATATCTCTTCGGAGTCAAATGTGGCTAATTTCGATCTGGAAACGCTTCGGGAACGGTACTCAACCCGGAACATGCGCGTACTGCTGGCCCGGATGCTAAAGGACCGCCCCGAGTACAAGGCACAGACGATCGTCACTTACCAAGTCCGCGACACGGGTGGCACGCGACTCCAGATCTGCGCCGGCCGCGATGAGCTTCGCCAGGTTTTCCTGAGCCCCCACTGCAAAGACGCGCAAACGATCCGGACGCCTGACCCTGGGCCCCAGGACGAGCAGTCGGACGCCGCCTAGAAGGCGGCTATCTGCCCGCCTCCCTAACCGGCTCCAGAGTTCGCTTCGCTATCTGTCCCGCCCGGAACATCTCGAGCGCCGTCTCAAAAACCCAAAGTGGCGGCACGCCGACCAACCGGTAGCCGTTGACAAAAAACGTGGGCGTGCCAGTAACCGCCAACGAGAGACCTAGCGCGATGTCGCGCTCGACGATCTCTGCATGTGTGCCGGTTGAGAGCGCACTCGCGAAGAGTTCGGTGTCCAGTCCCAGCGAGTCCGCATAGCCGATTAGGTCAACGTCGGTTAATCGATCCTGATGCGCGAAGAGCAAATCGTGGTAGCGCCAAAATGCCCCTTGCCCCTGGGCCTCGACGGCGGCTTGCGCGGCCCGCCCGGCGTACGCGTGAACCGGCAGAGGGTAGTGGCGGTACTCAAGTCGAACCTGATCGCCATAGCGCGCGAACAGTGAGTCGATGACCGGTTTCGCACGCCCGCAGAACGGACATTGGAAATCGCTGAACTCGACGATCTCAAGCACCGCGTCGATGTTGCCACGGACAGCAGGCGGAGGGGAGGATTGCGGCCGGGCCGGATGCGCCAGAATCACCAACGCCAGCATCGGGGCCCAGATCGACCGCAGAGTCATTGTGTGCAACACGACACGGGAAACTAGCGGGCCAATGATCATCCGCTAGGTCGCTTGTAAGCGGTGGCTACTCGGTGGCGATCGCTTCACCGTGGGGTGGCGGCGCGGCGCCGCCGTCGGGTCCGATCAGCTCCAGGTAGGCGGTCTCGGCACCGTCACCGTGACGGAAGTCGCTCTTCAAAATTCGTGTATAACCACCTGGTCGGTCAGCGTATATCCCGGCCCAGTAGTCGAAAAGACCTCGCAGAACGTTCTTGTTCTGAATGTACCGAGCGGCCTGACGACGAGCGTGGAGATCGCCACGTTTAGCCAGTGTGACCAACTTCTCGGCTACCGGTCTCACCCCCTTGGCTCGAGTGAGGGTGGTCTCCACCCGCCCGTGCTGGAACAGGCTCGTGACCAGGTTTCGGGTCATCGCCAACCGATGAGCCGCGTTACGGCCGAGTTGATTGCCTTTCTTCCGATGCTTCATGTGATCTACCTCGCGGTCGAGCTGTGCCGCCGCTAGCCCTTGGTTTCCTCGTCTCCATCTTCGTCGAGCTCGATGTCCGGCAGGCGCCGCAACTCCTCGACGTCTTGTAGTACGTAGCCCGACTCCGGCGAGCCGCTCACCTTCATATCAAAGTGTAGACCGTGGCGTTCTAGGATGTCTGAGATCTCGTCCAGCGACTTTTTGCCGAAATTCCTAAACTGCAGCATTTCGGGCACACTCCGCTGAACCAAATCGCCGAGCGTGCGGATGTTCGAGGCCTTAAGGCAATTGCTCGAACGAACAGACAGCTCGAGCTCCTCGACCGGTCGCGCGAACAGCTCCTTTAACCGATTGTGCTTCTCCCCCAACTCACCCTCGAGCTCTTGCTGCGGCTCGTCAAACGACAGGAAGTACTCGCAGTGGGTTCGCAGGATCTCTGCTGCCTGCGCGACTGCATCCTCGGGGTCAAGGGCGCCGTTGGTCGTGACGTGAAGCGTAAGTCGATCATAGTCGGTGCGTCGGCCAACTCGCGTATTCTCAACCTCGAAGTTCGCCCTTACGACCGGGCTGAATATCGAGTCGACCGGAATGAAGCCGATCTCCTGCCGCCGCTCGCTCTCGTGCTGATCCGCGGGTACGTAGCCACGCCCGCGCTGGACGAGAATCTCCATCTCGAACTTCTTGTTCTCATCGAGCGTGAGGAGCTCCAGCTCCGGGTTCAAGATCTGAACCTGAGGATTCTTCTCGAAGGCCTCGGCGGTAACTACACCCCGCTTGCTCTTGCTTAGCCTGAGCGTGCTCTCTTCCACATCATCCGCCAGGGAGATCACCAACCGTTTCAGGTTCATGACTAGTTCGGCGGTGTCGTTTACGCTCCCCGGAATCGTGGAGAATTCATGCAACACGTTGTCGATCTTGACGCCTGAAACGGCAGCTCCCTCCAGCGACGACAACAGCACCCGGCGCATCGCGTTGCCGAGTGTAAGACCAAAACCGCGCTCGAGGGGTTGGATCGTGAACTGGCCAAACGTCTCGGTCAAAGAGGCAGTGTCTTTCTCAACACGCCTCGGCAATACGAAGTTCTCCAAAGCCATCAGGTCCTCCTGCGATCGATACATGGGATGTTGCTACTTGGAATAGAGCTCAACAATCAACTGCTCCTCGGCCGCGATCGGAATCGTCTCTCGGGTCGGAAGCTCGAGCATACGGCCTGCCATCGACTTGAAGTCAACTTCCAGCCACGGAAGCGTGCCTTCTTTGCCGCGGCTCTCGATGGCGCCGAGAATCAACGGCATCTCGCGGCTTTTCTCCCTCACCCGAATCTCATCGCCGGGTGACACCTGGTACGACGGTATATCCACGACACGATCATTGACCTGGATATGGCGGTGCAGAACCAGCTGTCGAGCAGCCTTCCGCGAGGGCGCGAGTCCCAATCGATACACGACATTGTCGAGTCGCCGCTCGAGCATAACCAGCAGATTCTCACCGGTAACACCGGGCCGCGCGGCCGATTTCTGAAAGTAATTCCGAAACTGTGTTTCCAATACGCCGTAGATGCGCCGCACTTTCTGCTTCTCACGGAGCTGCACTGAGTATTCCGACTGCTTCCGTCGGCGGGCCGCCTGCCGACCGTGAATTCCGGGCGGATAGCCGCGGCGCTCGATGCCACATTTCTCGGTGTAACAGCGAGTGCCCTTGAGAAACAGCTTCTGGCTCTCCCGCCTACAAAGCTTGCAAACTGGTCCCGCGTAACGCGCCATCAAATCGCTCCTTTTATTTCTATACCCGGCGCCGTTTGGGCGGCCGACATCCGTTGTGAGGAATCGGCGTAACATCCTTGATCGATCGGATTTGCAGCCCCGCCGCCTGTAACGCCTGAATCGCTGATTCGCGGCCTGACCCGGGGCCTTGTACCCGGACGTGGACACGCTTGACCCCTTGATTTAGTGCTTCTTTAGCACATTCCTCAGCTGCGATCTGGGCCGCAAACGGGGTCGACTTCTTCGAACCCTTAAAACCACTCTTACCAGCCGAGCCCCACGTGACCACGTTGCCCTGCATATCGCTGATCGAGATCAGAGTATTGTTGAATGTGGCCTGGATATGAGCCATACCCTCGGCCTCGATTACGCGTGCTCTCTTCTTTTTCTTCGGTTTCGCCATTCTTCCTCGCTCTGGTCGTTACTTCTTGGCGATCGCCTTCTTCTTGCCTGGAATCGCCCGACGTGGGCCCTTCTTCGTGCGTGCGTTGGTATGCGTGCGCTGACCACGGACGGGCAGACCACGGCGGTGCCTCAAACCGCGATAACAACCGATGTCCATCAGCCGCTTGATGTTCATGTTCACTTCTTGCCTGAGACTGCCCTCGACTTTGAAATCCTTTTCTATAACCTGACGCAACTTGTTGACGTCGGCGTCAGAGAGTTCATGGACGCGTGTGTCCGGGTCCACCCCGGCCTTTCGGAGGATGCTGTCTGCGGAGGGCCGACCGATGCCGTAGATATACGTTAGGCCAATCTCCACTCGCTTTTCACGCGGCAGATCGATTCCAGCTATGCGCGCCATATCACTCTATCCTTGCCGTTGCTTGTGGCGGGGGTTCTTGCAGATCACTCGCACCACGCCACGACGGCGAACGACTTTGCAGTGCTCGCAGATCGGTTTCACCGAGCTTCTGACCTTCATTCAAGTCCCCTTCTTTCTCAGGCCGCCCGCGTCAGCACTTCGGGCCCGTTGTCGGTGATCGCCACTGTGTGCTCAAAGTGTGCCGACAGCGTCCCGTCAGCGGTGACGATCGTCCATTCGTCGTCCAATGTTCGCACCGGGCTGCCACCGGTATTCACCATCGGCTCGATGGCGAGTACCAACCCTGGCTCGAGCGCTAGACCGCGTCCCGGAGTGCCAAAATTTGGCACCTGGGGATCCTCATGCAGGTTCTGGCCAATCCCATGCCCGACCAAGTCACGAACAACCGAAAAGCCAGCCGCCTCGGCCACGTTCTGGACGGCGGCTGAGATGTCGCCAACGAACCCGCCCGGCCGAGCCGCCTCTATTCCCGCATCAAGCGCCTGCTGCGTGACACGTAGCAACGCCTCGGTGCCGTTGGCTACATCGCCTACAGCAAACGTGCGCGCGGCGTCGGCGTGGTAGCCGTCAAGCAAGACGCCGACATCGATCCCAACGATATCGCCAGCCGCGAGCGTACGCGATTTCGACGGAATGCCGTGAACGACTTCATCGTTTACGCTCGCGCAGATCGCAGCGGGGAAGCCACCGTAACCCTTGAACGCCGGCCTCGCTCCACTGTGACCGGCGATGATCGACTCGGCTAGTGCGTCCAGCTCGGCAGTTGTCACGCCGGGTCGAATCGCGGTTTCCATGGCGGCTAGGACCTGGGCCACGATCCGCCCGCTGGCGCGCATCCGCTCGATCTCCCGAGTGCTTTTCAACGTCACCACAGCCCCCGCTTACCGCTCAGCCTCGACCTGACTGAGCCGGTCGCGAATCGCCGATGCGACATCCTCGATCGAGTCGTCTCCGTCGATCATCGTGACGCCCGCGAGGGATGTGCTTGCATCCCGCTGATAGTAGTCGATGACCGGTTGCGTCTCTCCCGAGTAGACGGCCAACCGGCGGCGTACGGTCTCCGGTCGATCGTCCGGGCGCTGCTTGAGTCCGCCTCCACAGGCGTCACAACGCCCCTCTTGCTGTGGCGGGCCAAAACTTAAATGATATAGCTTTTCACACGATTCGCACACCCTTCGCCCCGACAAGCGGCGAACAATCTCCCCCTCGGGGACCTCGATCACCATCACCTCGTCTATGGCTGCCCCACGCTTCTCCAGAAGCCGGCCCAATCCCTGAGCCTGTTCGATGGTGCGCGGAAAACCGTCAAAGACCGCCCCCTCAGCGCACGTTTTGAGATCCAGCTCTTCGTCCACCAGACCCAGCATCAGGTCATCGGGGACG
>DAOWHI010000264.1 GCA_030641505.1 Gemmatimonadota bacterium
CATCCGCCACCTGCTCGCTCACACCACCACGCACACCCCCCATCTCATCCGTATAGCCACGATCGCCCACGTCGACGACGTGCAGCAACAGATCGGCGTGGAGCACCTCCTCGAGCGTGGCTCGGAACGATGCTACCAGGTGGTGGGGCAGGTTGCGGATAAACCCGACCGTATCGGTCAGCAGAGTCTCCTCGTCGCCAACCAGATCGATCCGCCGGGTGGTGGCATCCAGCGTGGCGAACACCTTGTCCTCTACCCTGAGCTGCTCGCCCGACAGGCGGTTCATGATCGTCGATTTGCCGACATTCGTATACCCGACCAACGCCAGATTCCAGGCATCGCGACGGCTCTTGCGCTGCAGGCTTCGACGCTCCTCGATGTGGGACAGCTTTTCCTTCAGCACGGCGATGCGGTGACGGATCACCCGCCGGTCGACCTCTAGCTGTGTCTCACCGGGTCCCCTCAGGCCGATGCCGCCACGGATCCGCGACAAGTGCGTCCACATCCGCCTCAGCCGCGGCAACAGATACTGTAACTGGGCCAGCTCGACCTGGAGCTTGGCCTCGTTGGTCCGGGCGTGATCGGCGAAGATGTCGAGTATGAGCTCGGAACGATCGAGGACCCGGACGCCGACCAGATCTTCGAGGTTCTTCCCCTGCGCCGGCGACAGATTGTTATCGAACAACACCAGCTCCGCACCGCTGGCGATCACCTCGTCCTTGAGCTCGGTCGCCTTGCCGCGCCCGATGTAGAACCGCTTGTCCGGAGCTTGACGTCGCTGGACCACTTGTCCCACGACCTCGCCGCCGGCCGAGACGGCGAGCGCGCGGAGCTCCTCGAGCAACGTCTGTTCCGACCACTTGACGCCGTCGTCGTTAGCGACCGGGCCACCGACGGCTACCAACACGACCCGTTCGGGCTCGGAGGGTGGCGTTACGCGGTAGGTCATTCTTCCGCCATGCGTTTCTTCAACCGTGCCTCGAACCCGCGGTCGGTGGGCTCGTAATAGACACGACCGGCGAGCGGCTCCGGCAGGTGTTGCTGTTCGACGACCGCGTTGTCGTAGTCGTGCGCGTATCGATAGCCGGCACCGTAGCCGAGATCCTTCATGAGCTGGGTTGGGGCGTTCCTCAAGTGTAACGGAACCGGCTCGCGCTCGGTCTCGCGAGCGTCGGCGGCGGCTCGCTGATAACCGCGGTAGATGGCGTTCGACTTCGGCGCGCTTGCCAGGTAGACCGTTGCCTGGGCCAACGCCAGCGCACCCTCGGGCATGCCGATGAAGTGGACCGCTTGCTGAGCGGCGACCGCTTGCGGCAACGCACTTGGTTCAGCCAGCCCGATGTCCTCGGACGCAAAGCGCACCAACCGCCGAGCCACGTACAGCGGGTCCTCACCCGCCTCGAGCATCCGCGCCAGCCAGTACAGTCCCGCTTGCGGATCGGAGTCGCGCAGCGACTTGTGCAACGCGGAGATGATGTTGTAATGCTCTTCACCCGCCTTGTCGTAACGAAGCGCCTTGCGCTGAAGCGCGGCCTCGACCTGGTCGCGGGTAATGGTGGCTCCGTCGGGCGCCAGCGACGCCGCCAGCTCCAGTGTCGACAGCGCCACCCGGGCGTCACCCTGAGCGCTCTCACAAACGAACTTGCGGGCGGCATCCTCGAGCGCCAGGCGCCGATCGCCGAGGCCTTTGTCGGCATCGTCCAGCGCGCGATCAACCAACACGGCGATCTGCTCAGGGGTCAGTGACTCGAGCGTGTAGACCCGAAGGCGAGACAGGAGCGCCGAGTTGATCTCGAACGACGGGTTCTCGGTCGTAGCGCCGATCAACGTGACGACGCCCTTCTCGACGTGTGGCAAGAAAGCGTCCTGCTGAGCCTTGTTGAAGCGATGGATCTCGTCGCAGAAGAGGATCGTGCGCTGACCGGTGGTACCGATCGTCTCGCGAGCCTCGGCGACGATGCGCTTGACGTCCGCAACACCCATCGTCACCGCGCTAAACCACTCGAACCGTGACCCCGTCGACTCGGCGATGATCCTCGCCACCATCGTTTTGCCCGTGGAAGGTCGACGCGACTCCTGGATGGGGTGCGTCGCGGCCGCCTCGATCATGCGGCGCAGGACAGCACCCGGCCCGACCAGGTGTTCCTGGCCAACGAACTCATCCAACGATCTTGGGCGTAGCCGATCCGCCAGCGGCGCCGCGGCATCCAACCGTTCGCCGGCCAGCTGCTCAAAGAGGTCCATTAACTGGCTCGCGCCGTCTCCCGCGTCTCAGGGTCGGGTTGGCCACCGGCGAGGATGATCGTGCGGTCCAGCAACTCGGCCAGCGTCTGGGCCGTGACGCCACCGATGTCCTGATTCAGATCGTAACGGGTCAAGCTCAAACAGCGAATCGGTAGGTTCGCAAGCGCGCCTTCGATCGCCGTTACGACCTCGGAAACAGCCAACCCGTTTTCCACCGCCTCGTCCGCTGCCGGCACCGCGTCTGGCTCGAGCACGGTGGCGTCGATGTGCACGTACCACCCGTCGACGTCGGTATCCGCCACCGCGGCCGACAAGCTCGAGAGCCCGCCCGGCCCGATGACCCGAAACCCATCATCGTCCAACGCTCGGGATTCGCCAGCGTCAACTTTCTGCGCACCGACGACAATCACGTTCCGACCCGCGAGCTGACATGGCTTGACCGCCATGCTATCGCGTTGTTGGCGACCGGTGATCATCGCCAACGTCGTCCGGTCCAGCGGCGAGCGGCGGAGAAACCCGCGTTTCGCGTAATCGGCCCGCGGCGAAAACCACAGCACGCCGACACGCGATCCAAATCCATCGACTACCCCAATCGCGCACGCGTTGACGAGGCTCAACACCACCGGGAAACGGCTCCGGTCCCACGCGGACAGCACTGCATCGCCTATCGCGCGCGCATACGCCTCGGTGATCCGTGCCTCCGCCACCGGCTTCTCGAAACCGAAGTCCTCGACGCGAGCCGTCCAGCCCAACGGGCCGAGACGGTCAGCCAGCGTGCTCAGCCCCAGTCCACCGGGCCGGTGATCTCCATCTGGCTGTCGCACACCGCCGCGCGACGGCATCGGCAACAACTGCAAATGATCGACAAAACTCTTGTTCATTGGGTATTCCATCTCCATTTGATGATATCGGCTCATAGCTGTCTCGGCTCGGCCACCGCTTCATGGTTGAGCCGGGTCCTGGAAACATACGGCGATTGAGAGTCGAAGCACCGCCAGAGGCGATCGGTGCCAACCTTGATCCCCACCCGCGGCGTCCACGCTACCTCGGCCGGTGGCGCCCCGGGCTCGATCCACAATGTGTCGCCGATCAGGTCGAGGCGGTTGTGTTCGAGCGTCAGCCCGAGGGCGTCGCACAACTTGCCGGGTCCGTTCGCCAGATCACGATCGGCGACCGGCGTGCGGCGTCTGGCACGCGCGGTGCGACGACTGCGCATGCGATCCAAGCCATCGAGTGGCTCCAGCGCTCGGATCAGAACCGCCGACGGCAGTCCCTCGGCTCGCGTCACCGCGTTCAGACAATAGTACATCCCATAGATCAGATAGATGTACGCGTGACCCGGCTGGCCGTACAACGGCTCGGTGCGGTCGGTCTGCCCCGCGGCCGCGTGGCACGCCGGATCGTCTTCGCCCTGGTACACCTCGACCTCGACGATTCGACCGCTGGCCACACCGTCGGGTCCATCGTGGACCAACGTGCACCCCAAGAGCTCAGGCGCGACCTCCAGCGTGTCACGATCGTAGTAGTCGCGTCCCAACCGGCTCACGCGCGAACCATCTCCAACAGGGTGTCTCGGGTGTTGAGCGCGGGATCCTCCACGACTTGTTCGAGCAGCCAATCCAGTGTTTTGCCGAGCTCGGGCCCGGGTGCGAGCCCGATCGCGGCCAAATCGTTGCCATCGATCGCCAGATCTTCAACTCGCAGCGCAGTCTGTTGCTTGAGAACGCGGCGCGCCTGATGGTACAGGTCGACGATCGGTGCGGGCGGCCGCTCGGCGCGTTTGCGGTTCCCGCGCCAGTCGGCGAGATGAAGACGATACAGGTCCCACAGATGTTCCTCACCCACCCGGCGAATCCAGCGCCGAATCGCGGCGTCCGAGACGTCGGGCGGAGGCAGATCCATGTGCACCCGGACGAGATGCTCGGCGCGAGCGACCTCGCGGCGCGAGAACTTCAACCGTCGAAGCGCCTGCCGCGTCAACCGCGCGCTCGGCACCTCGTGTTGCGGAAACGTCCAGTCCCCCGTCTCGGGATGAACCTCGCGCGCCATCGGCTTGCCGAGATCGTGGCACAACGAGACCACCCGCAGGAAGGGCCGCCGGGGGTGAACGTTGTCGGCCACCAACAGCGTATGAGTGCCAACGTCATCCGCGTGGTAGGCGTTCTGCTCGACGCCAAAGCACACCGCCAGCTCGGGGAACAGCAACGCCATCACGCCGTACTGACGCCACATGCCGAGAACCGTAGAAACCGAGCGACATTCAGTGAGCGTCTTCAGCAGCTCGTCCCGAACCCGCTCCCCCGACAGCCGGACGACACCAGCGGCGTGACGCTCGAGCGCGCGCTCGGTGGCAGGATCGATCTCTAGCTCCAATCGGACGGCGATCCGGAACGCGCGCAACACCCGCAGATAGTCCTCCGGGAACCGCTGGTCGGGGTCACCGACCGCTCGCAGAACACCGGCTTCGAGGTCGGCACGTCCGCCGAATGGATCGACGAGCGTGTCGCTCTCCGGATCCCAAGCGATCGCGTTCACGGTGAAGTCGCGACGCGCCAGGTCCTCCTCGAGTGTCGCTCCAAACCGCACCTCGGCGTGGCGCCCGTCCGTCGCGACGTCGGTCCGGAAGGTCGTCACTTCGATCGTCTCGTCCTCGATTCGGACGCCCACCGTGCCGTGTTCGACCCCGATCGGGAAGGTGGCCGAGAACAGTGACTGGACGACCTCCGGGTGCGCCGCGGTGGCGACATCCCAGTCGCCGATCCGCTCGCCTCGCAGGCTGTCGCGCACCGCGCCACCCACGGCATAGGCCGGGTGATCGGCCGCCCTGAGCCGTTGCACGATAGCCATCAATCCGGCCGTTGGTTGTGGCAAACTCGCTTGCTTCATAGACATGAGAATGTACCGACCTGGCGTTTGTCCCTACAATGGGCGTCCCGGGGCCTGCTTGACACGCTACGCTGGCCGTGGTAAGATGCCCAACCGAGAGCAAATCTCCGCCTCGAATCCCCGTATTCCTTTTACAAAGGCAACCGGACACGACCCAGCGGTCGTTCCCCTTCTCACCGCAACAACAGAGGTAACCCACTTGAACCGTTCCCGTTCTCGCGCTCCTCGCGCACGACATCACCGGCGGCCGCCGACGCCAAGCGAAAACGCAATCGTCATGGACATCAGCGAGATCAAGTCCAAGTCGATCCCCGAGCTCCACGAGACGGCGGAGGAGCTCAACATTCAGAACTACGCCGGCCTTCGCAAGCAGGATTTGATCTTCAAAATCGAACAGAACTTGCTCGACAACGAAACCGTTCTACGAGGTGAGGGCGTGCTCGAGATTCTGCCGGAGGGATATGGATTCCTTCGGAGCCCCGATTGGAATTACCTGTACGGACCCGACGACATCTATGTGTCGCCGAGCCAGATCAAGCGCTTCGACCTCAAGACCGGCGACACCATTCAGGGCCAGGTTCGCCCGCCAAAGGAAGGCGAGCGCTATCTCGCGCTGCTCAAGGTGGAGGCGGTCAACTACAAAGACCCCGAAGCGGGCAAGCACAATGTCTTCTTCGATAATCTGCGACCGCTTTACCCAGAGGAAGCGATCCAACTCGAGCGCGCCGATGGCGATCTGTCGATGCGAATCATGGATCTGTTCTCGCCGATCGGTAAAGGTCAACGCGGGTTGATCGTCTCTCCGCCCAAGGCCGGTAAGACGATGCTACTCCAGAAGATCGCCAACTCGATCACCGAGAATGACCCCGAGATCAAGCTGATTGTGCTGCTGATCGACGAGCGACCCGAGGAGGTCACCGACATGGAGCGCTCGGTAGATGGCGAGGTCATCGCCTCGACGTTCGACGAGCCGGCTGATCGCCACGTCCAGGTCGCCGACATGGTGATCGAGAAGGCCAAGCGATTGGTCGAGAACGGTCACGACGTCGTGATTCTGCTGGACTCGATCACCCGGCTGGCGAGGGCTCAGAACGTCGTCGTGCCGCACTCGGGCAAGATCCTGTCGGGTGGCGTCGATGCCCACGCGTTGCACAAGCCGAAGCGGTTCTTCGGCGCCGCGCGCAACATCGAAGAAGGCGGCTCGCTGACGATCATCGCCACGGCGTTGATCGACACCGGTAGCCGGATGGACGAGGTCATCTTCGAGGAGTTCAAGGGCACCGGCAACATGGAGTTGGTGCTCGACCGCTCGCTGTCCGATCGCAGGATCTATCCCGCTATTGATATCAACCGGTCGGGAACCCGCCACGAAGAGCTGCTGATCCCCGAGGACGAGCTGCAGCGCATTTGGCTGCTGCGGAAGTTCCTCAACGACATGAACCCCTCCGAGGCGATGGAGTTCTTGATCGAGAAGGTGAAGAGGACGGATACCAACCCCGAATTCCTGGCATCAATGTCCGGCGACTAACGGCCGCTCCGACCTTCTAGTAATCGACTTTTACCCCTCGCCACAATGACTACAGGTGAGCGCGTCCTGGCAATTGACCACGGCGAGCGGCGCGTGGGCCTGGCGGTGTCGGACCCGAGCTACGGTTTCGTGCGCGGGTTGCCGACCATCGATCGGCGCGAACTCAAGACATCGCTGTTCAAGGCGATCGCCGAGATCGTGGGCGATGAGGCGATCGACCGAATCGTAATCGGCATCCCTTTCACGCTCGACGGCACAGAGGGACCGGCGGCTCGCGAGGTCCGGAGCTTCGCTAGTGACCTGGCTCAACGGATCGCCCTACCGGTCGACGAGTGGGACGAGCGGTTGACGTCAGAAGCCGCCCGGCGCGCGCTTCGCGAAGCCGGTCATGACGAGCGCGCGATCCGCTCCAAGGTTGATCAGCTAAGCGCGGTCTTGATGCTGGAAGGGTACCTGCGATTGCGAGCCCATCGCGAAGAAAACACCGAATGCTAGGTGGGCGGTGGCGCATGGTGGGCGTCGGTCTGGCGGCTGTGGCACTCGTCGCCCTGGCGATCGCCGGCACGTGGGCGCTCTCAGCCAACCGCGCTCCGACAGCAGAGACCACATCGGTGCTGTTGGAGGTCGAACGCGGGACGACGGTCCGCGCGCTGAGTCACCAGCTCGCAGACCGCGGTGTCATCCGAAGCCCGCTCTTGTTCGAGCTCAGGCTGCGGGCCCGCGACGATGCGGGACAAATCCAAGCCGGGACCTACGATCTGCCTCGGAATCAGCCGCTCGACGTGGTC
>DAOWHI010000062.1 GCA_030641505.1 Gemmatimonadota bacterium
GGCTCCTGGAGACGATTTCGGTCGCTCTAACAGCCGGGGACGAATCGGTAGGCCGAATACCGTTGTCGATGAATCCGTATGGTGACGGACACGCATCGGAACGGGTCGCTGGAGCGGTCGCGTGGCGTCTCGGTCTGGGGTCCCGACCGGCTGACTGGGATGGCCCTGAGCTGGCCGAAACGGTTGAGCCAAGGAGCCGCCTCCACGTTTGACGGACCCCCTCGGATTGAGTAAGATTCTCGGGCCTCGGTGGTTTCGCCGAGGCTGTTTTGCAAAGAAGCAGAAGCCCACGGCTTCTCGCCTGACGGACGCCGCTGGCTGTTCGCAGGTACGGGAACGCGACGCCGACCCGCTCGCGGTGGTCGGCGCGGCGTTTTAGTGGGCGGGCTCCTGCATCGACAGGTAGTCCGCCTTTGCGTTTCCGAGGGATGCGGCTGGCTAGCGTTCACTCGTCACTAGCGGAGGAGGTTCTTATCAGCAAAGGCGAGACGCGGATCAATCAGCAGATCCGCTTTTCACCGATCCGGCTCATCGATCAAGATGGTGAGCAGGTCGGGGTGGTTCCGATTGAGGAGGCACAAGAGGCAGCTCGCTCCCAGGGCCTGGATTTGGTGGAAGTGTCTCCCAGCGCAAGGCCGCCAGTCTGCCGGATCATGGACTACGGTCGTTACAAGTATGAACAGGCGAAAGCCGAAAGGGAAGCGCGCAAGAAACAGCACGTCACCCAGATGAAAGAGATCAAGATGCGGCCCAACATCGAGGAGCACGATTTCGATTTCAAGACGCGCCACATCAAGCGTTTCCTCGATGATCGCAACAAGGTAAAGGTCACCATCATGTTTCGAGGTCGAGAGATGGCCCATACCGAGAACGGCAGGGAAGTACTGAAAGATGTGATCCAGGAGATCGGGGATTTGGCCATCGTCGAACACCAGGCTCGTCTCGAAGGGCGAAACATGTTCATGATCCTGGCGCCTAACACCAAGAGCACTTCAGATACGAAGGACTAGCGCCTCGTAAGAGGAGGCATGTATGCCGAAGATGAAGTCCAATCGCGGAGCGGCGAAGAGATTTCGCAAAACCGCCAAGGGCAAGATCAAAAGGAAACAAGGTCACCTGCGCCACATTCTCACGAAGAAGTCGAGAAAGCGGAAACGGCAGCTGAGGAAGTCAGGTTTCGTGAGTCGCGCGGACACGGCGAGAATCAGACGGTTGCTTTCTTCATAGGAGGAAACGATGCCGCGCACAAGCAATAGCAGCCGGGGCAACAAGCGCAGGAAGAAGATCCTGAAGCAAGCTCGTGGTTATCGTGGAGGTCGCGGCCGACTCTACATGTCGGCGAAGGAGACTGTGGAGCGGGGCTTGCGCTACGCCTACCGTGATCGCAGGGCCAGGAAGCGGCAGTTCCGCAAACTCTGGATCACGCGGATCAACGCTGCTGCCAGGGAGAATGGGTTGTCGTACTCGCGTTTCATCTACGGCCTGAAGTCAGCCGAGATCGAGATTGATCGTAAGATGCTGGCCGATCTAGCGATCAACGATCCCGCGGGCTTCGCGGAGCTGGCTTCGGCCGCCAAGGCCCACCTCTAGCAAATCCGGCAGTGACGCATGTCGAGTGGGTTGTCTGAGCGCCTGGAGGCGATCCAGCACGAGATCGCTCGGGAACTCGAGCAGGCGGGAGACCTAGCTGAGATCGAGGCGATCCGCGTCCGGACGCTGGGTCGAAAGGGCTTACTGACAGCCGAGGCAAAGGCGATCGGGGCGCTTGCCGCCGAAGATCGGCCGGCGGCCGGTGATCTCGTCAATCAGTTCAAGTCCAAACTCGAGTCGGCGATCGCCGGTCGCGAGAAGGCGTTAGGGGAGGAGGCGCTCGCTCGTCGGCTCGATGCCGAGGCACAGGACGTCACCCTACCCGGGCGGCGAAAAGGGTTGGGCACCCGCCACCCGCTGACGATCGTAACCGAGGATCTGTTGGCGATCTTCCGCCGCATGGGTTTTGACGTCGCGCGCGGACCTGAGGTCGAGACTACCTGGTACAACTTCGAGGCTTTGAACATCCCTGAGGGCCATCCGGCGCGAGAGGAGATGGATACTATCTACCTCAGCGATGAGCTGGTCTTGCGAACCCACACTTCGCCGGTTCAGATCCGAACGATGGAGGAACAGCAGCCACCGGTTCGTGTCGTTTGCCCCGGCCGCGTGTTCCGCAGCGACACCCCCGACGCCTTGCACTCTCCATACTTCCACCAAATCGAAGGATTGTGGGTTGAGGAGGGGATCGCGATGAGCCACCTCAAGTGGGCGCTCACTGAGTATGCGCGCGAGTTCTTCGGGTCGAGTGTAGAGCTCCGCTTTCGACCATCTTACTTCCCGTTCACTGAACCATCGGCGGAGCTCGATCTAGGCTGTCTGTTCTGCGACGGCGAAGGCTGCCGCGTGTGCAAGCAAACGGGTTGGCTCGAGTTGCTCGGGTGCGGGATGGTTCATCCAGCGGTGCTGGAGGGCGTCGGCTACGACAGCGAGCGTTACACCGGGTTCGCTTGGGGGATCGGCATCGAGCGGCACGCGATGCTCAAGTATGGCGTGCCGGACATTCGCATGTTTTTCGAGAACGATCTTCGCTTCCTGCACCAGTTCGTTGGCCGATGAACGTCTCGTTCCGCTGGCTGTCCCAGTTCTTCGAGGACGGGGTCTTAGACGAGATCGGACCGGCTGGATTGGCGGAACGCCTGACCGATCAGGGGCTGGCGGTCGACGAACTGCGCCCGGCGTTCGGTCCGTTTTCCGGCGTCGTTTTGGCGAAGGTGCTCGATGCGAGACCACATCCGGACGCCGATCGATTGACACTGTGTACGGTCGACGCCGGTGATGGCAGCCGACAAGTGGTGTGCGGAGCCCCGAACGTCGAGGTCGGCGCTGTTTACGGTTACGCTCAAGTGGGAGCTGTGCTACTCGGTGGAAACAAGATCCGGCGCGCGAAGATCCGCGGCGTAGAATCGGATGGGATGTTGTGTTCTGCGCCAGAGTTGGGGCTTGACGCACTCGGGTCAGCCGAGGGGATATGGGCGGTGCCGTACGCCGAGGAGGAGGATCTCGGCGGGGACTTGCGCCAGGTTCTCGAGCTCGACGACACGATTCTTGTTATTGATGTGACATCGAACCGCGGTGATGCGTTCAGTCATCTCGGTATCGCACGCGAAATGCAATGGATAGTGGGCGAGAAGTTGCAGTTGCCTCGCCTCGATCTGAGCGAGGCCGGTCGGTCAGCGCACGAGTTGGCCAGCGTAGATGTGGAGGATCGGACCGGTTGTCCTCGCTATTTGGGTCGGGTGATCGACGAGGTGTCGATTGGCCCCAGCCCAGGCTGGCTACAGATCCGATTGCTCGCGCTCGATCAACGACCAGTCGACAACGTCGTCGACGTGACCAACTATGTGATGCTCGAAGTTGGTCAGCCGTTGCACGCGTTCGATCTCGAGCGAATTGCGAACGGGCAGATCGTCGTGCGACGCGCGCGCGAGGGCGAACGAATGGAAACACTCGATGGCCAGGAGCGGTTGCTCACCGCGGAGATGACGATGATTGCCGACGCGCGCGACGTGATCGCGATCGGTGGTGTGATGGGTAGCCGCGACAGCGAAGTCAGCTCCGGCACGGCCACGATATTCCTAGAGGGCGCGCATTTTGATCCCCAGCGGGTCGGGCGAACGGCGCGGCGGCTTGGGATGGTCAGCGAGGCCTCGACACGCTTCGCACGCGGCGTCGATCCAGAGATCACTGGCTGGGCGATCGACCGCGCAGCCGGGATGATCGCTCAGTTCGCGGGTGGGTCCGTGGCGCCGGGTGTTGTGGGCGTCGGAGCGAACGTGGAACCCGCGACACCCGACAACGCCCGGCTCACTCTGCGCGGGGAGAGGGTCGCGACGCTTGTCGGGTATCCGATCCCTGTTCCTAGGGCCAGGCGAGCACTCGAGTCGTTGGGGTTCGGCACCGAAAACGAAACCGACGGAGCGGTCACCGTAGAGGTACCAACCTGGCGTTTCGATGTTACGCGTGAGGTCGACCTGATCGAGGAGATCGCCCGAGTAACAGGCTACTCGCGGATTCCAGTGGAAGCGTTGCCGGCGCCGCCGGTAGCACCCGAGCCGACGGGTGATGAGCGGCGAGCCAAGCGCGTGCGTGAGACGCTGCGAGCGGCGGGTTTTGACGAGGCGCAGACGCCATCGTTTGTCGATTCGGCCACGTTGGCAACCTTCGAGCTACTTGATAACTTGGTTGAGATCAAGAATCCTATATCAAAGAGCCAAAGGTTCTTGAGGCCATATGTTTTCACCACGCTGGGGGGCGCTGTGGCGTACAACCTGAACCGCCAGGCCAGTCGTGTGAAGCTGTTTGAGATCGGCCACGCCTTTGATCGCGGCGGTGTGAGGGAAGGAGCATCGTTGCGGGAGCGACGCCGGGTGGCGATGGCGGCTGCCGGCGAGCGTGGGTTGCTCGACTGGAGTGCGACCGATCTCATCGAGTACGACTTCTTTGACCTGAAGGGCGATGTTGAGGAGCTTCTCGTTCAGTTCGGGTTGAGCGATTGTGTCGTTGATAATAGTGCGAGACGGTTCCTTCATCCCGGCCGGCAAGGCGAGGTCAAGGATCCCGGTGGGAACATGATCGGGTTTATTGGCGAGCTTCACCCCGCGGTGACCGCTTCCTGGGGTCTCGCTTCCAAGGTGTTCGTCGCTGAGCTTGGACTGGACGCTCTGCCCACGGACGACGGTAGTCTCTCGGTAACCGACGTTCCAAGGGAGCCGGCGATCGCCCGGGACTTGGCGCTGGTCGTGCCGGATGGCGATACAGCCCGCGTGGTTGTAGACGCTGTACGATCGGTGGGGCTGGAAGATCTCGAGCGAGTAGAGGTGTTTGATCGTTATCTGGGAGTGCAGCTGGATCGTGGGTACTACAGCCTAGGGGTCCGGCTTACGTTTCGGGCGGATCGGACATTGACCGACGATGAAGTCGATGAGCAGGTCGACC
>DAOWHI010000058.1 GCA_030641505.1 Gemmatimonadota bacterium
CACGGTTCACGGAGGTGGTGTGGTCCGCTTTCGAAAGGTACCCGAAGAGTATGACCCCACTGATCGGGATGCTGTAACTGCCTACCTGGGTGAGCGGCATCAGGAAGGTGAGATTGTGACCGGACTCCTGTTCCTGGAACCCGAGTCTCGCGATTACCTCGCTCTCAAGAAGACCGTAGCGATGCCGTTGGTCGATTTGCCGTTTGAAGAGCTCTGTCCCGGCCGGGATCAGTTGGCGGAGCTGATGAACGAGTTCCGCTAGCCTCTCATCGGGTCAGCGAAGCGGGCGTCGACTCGGCTCGGGTGGCGTTGGGGGCCACCCCATCCGATAGGTTCGCATCAGTTGATCGACCGGCGGATCAGCGACCGGTGACGTCGAGTTATAACCGATCCCCCAGCACACAACCGTCGCGACCCCAATGGCGCGGGTTCGATGGGTTGGCAGGTCGACCAAGTGTGAGCTACAGAATCGGCAGGTAGTACTCCACCTCGGCCCGACTGACATGGGCTCGAGCTTCCTGCCAGATGATTCGCTTGTTGCGAAGGAGCTGCTCGAAGATGTGCTCGCCGAGCGTTTCGCGCATCAATTCGCTCTCGCTCGTTATTCGGATCGCGTCGCCGAGGTCCTCCGGCAGCGTCGCGATTTCGCGGCCGACGCGCTCATCGTCAGTCATCTCGGAGAGGGTTACGTTCTCAACCGGATCCGGTGGCTGCAGGCGCTGCTCGATGCCTCTTAGTCCAGCCGCCAACATGTAAGCGAACGCCAAGTACGGGTTGCACGCGGGGTCGGGTATGCGAAGTTCGATACGTGTGGACTTCTCCTTTCCCGGCTTGATGTTGGGAACGCGTACCATCGCTGATCGATTGGCATTCGCCCACGATATGTAGATCGGCGCCTCGTACCCGGGAACGAGCCTTTTATACGAGTTCACCCACTGATTTGTTACCGCTGCGAACTCGGTGGCGTGGTGGAGCAAACCTGCGATGTAATGGCGAGCGGTGTCAGAGAGGTGGAACTCGGCATCCTCATCGAAAAACGCATTGCTCTGGCCCTTAAACAGCGACTGGTGGCAGTGCATCCCACTGCCGTTCTCGCCCAATATCGGTTTTGGCATGAACGTCGCGTAGAGTCCATGCTCGTAGGCCGTTCTCTTGACGACTGTCTTGTACGTTTGGACGATATCCGCCATCTGAAGCCCCTCGGCGTAGCGCAAGTCGATCTCGTGCTGACCGGGAGCGACTTCGTGATGGCTATACTCGACGTGGATTCCCATCCGTTCGAGTTTTTGAATTGTCTCCTTGCGAAGATCGTTGCCCTCATCAAGCGGCAACAGATCGAAATAACCACCCTTGTCCATCGGTGTGGGATCGTCATCGGAAGGGAAGTAGAAGTACTCGAGTTCTGGACCGACATAGAAGTCGAACCCCATCCCCTTTGCTTTCTCTAGGACCCGCTGGAGCACGAACCGTGGATCGCCATCGTATGGCTGGAGATCTGGTGTCTGAATGTCGCAAATCATTCGGGCTACGGTTTGGCCGTCCGTCTGCCATGGCAAGACCTGGAACGTGGACGGGTCTGGCTTGGCGATCATGTCGCTTTCCTGGATTCTCGTGAACCCTTCGATTGAGGACCCATCGAACCCCATCCCCTCATCGAGGGCTGTCTCCAGCTCGTGAAGGGTTATTGCGAAGCTCTTGAGAAACCCGAGAATGTCGGTGAACCAAAGGTAGATGTACTTGACCTTCTGCTTCTCGACGATGGCGAGGACTTGATCGCGATCCATGTTGACTCCCGGCATGCGCTGCGAGTGGATTGTTCGCGGCCAGACGACAACAAAAAACCGCGGCAGAGGCTAGGAACCCTCCACCCCGGTCTTTTGCACCCCGTGGTGTAACCCGAACCAAGCCCGGGCCTGCAACGCTCGGATCCACCAAACGATCGACCCAAATGGGCGGAAACCCTAGTTGCACTTCCTAGACGAAGTTGATTCTAAAACCGTGGGGCAGATTGTCAAGATCGAGCTGCTGACCTCGTTAGTTGGCGTATGACTCCGGCTCCCAAAGAGCCGTGTCGGGATGGAAGGCGCTCCATGCGAACCAGTAGGCGAGCGTCGCCGGCACGAGGTCGCCTTCCAGCGTTGTGGCGAAGACGGTCTCGGTCTCAGGGACGTAGTAAACAAACAACTCCTCGCTCCCAACGACCGCTCGAACCGGTCGCGGTTGATCGGCCAATCGCTTGAGCGGGAATGCCGCTGCCGATCGGCCTCGCGTGATACCGAGCACCACCGTTTTTACCAGTAGCCGATCGTCACGATGATTCACCGGGAACATCGTTCGTTGACTGTTTGCGTAACTCAAATACGGGTCGTTTTCGTAGTCGCGCTGATGACCGGTGTCTCGGGACAGAACCAACCCGTTCGGGTGCTGCTCGCGCCAATGGGCCCAGGTGGTGTGAATCAGTGGCTTGAGTTCTAATCGCTCGCCCCTCAACGTGCCGGTGACCGCTTCGCGTTCGATCTGTGACCACAGGCTCTCGGTCTGACGATCGTACATCAGGACATCTGAGTTGTAGAGAAGCCCTGACACGCCGAAATCGAGCCGTTGATCACCGACATGGGGGTCGAACGCCATCCCGGTGCCGCACAGCGGGCAGTAGGTGACTACGATCGGCTCGCCCCCGACATCATCATTGACGATTTCGTGCCAGTTCAGAATGCGCAGCGGGTACGCCTTGGCCTCACCGTCCCGCTCCAACGCCAGAAGCCGGTCCTGAGGACGCAACCATTCGACCTCCCCCGCGAGCTCGAACGCCGGACTCATGAGTGCCGGGATGCCGTCCCGCGGTGGCCCCCCACTCATGATTTCGTCGACCGGAATCGAGCTCGACGAGACGTCGAACCCGTTCAGTTGTTGTCCGCTGGCGGCGTCGTGACCGACGATCAGAAACAGCAGGCAAAGCGACGTTACGCCCGTGCCGGCCCTCAGTCCCACGTAACTAGTTGCCACCGCATGGGTTACCAGCGCATGGGTTGGCCCCACCGCACGGATTCGCGGCCGACTTCGGCGCGTTGAACTCGCGCCCGAGCTTGGGGTCTACCGAGCTCTCAAGCGCCGCGGGATTCGCGGTGCCCTCGATCAACTCGACGTTGCGCACGATGATCGCACGGTTGGGTCCCTTCTCGATCAGGGTTCCGCTCGCCCGTACCCGCTGCTCCGCGAACTGGACGACGGTCGGGTTCTGATCCTTCCCGGGCATGTCGTCATCGACTAGCTGCCACAGGTGGCCATTATCATCCATGATGCTGAGGGGAATGTTCAAGTTGTTGGCGCAGATCTCGGCGCACTGACGGTGCGAGTCGCCCTTGAGGCCTTGGGCCAGGTAGCACGATACATCGACGACCTGACCGATGATCTCTCCGTCCCGGGTTTGGTCGACAGCGGTAGCGACGCTGGGGCTCGAATGGTCGCTACTGATCCCTGACGTAGTGGATTCCGCCTGACTGCAACCCCACGCGAGCACACCGACTGTTGCGGCGATGGCGGCGTTTTGTGTGGCCTTTCGCAAGTCCATTCTGGTTCTCCTAGATGAGGGCATTGGTTACCGGGTCTGCCCTAGGGACGCCCGAGCGTATCTCCGTATTCCGGAATGTGTATTCCGGAATGTCAGGAGGCGGGAATTACTGGATGGCCATCCTACGTTGAATTGAGGGCATGAAAGGAATACATCGACTCGGGTTAGATCCTGCGCTGATCATGATCACGGCGATGGCCGCTCTGGTCTCCGGCTGCGGACGGACCGAACCATCGCTCGAGGCGGCGGACACGGCGGCGGCCCAAACTCACGGTCCCTCTCCTGAGGCCGCTGCTGTCGCCGCGTTCGAAGGTCCGCGCGTGCTTGGCGTCCCCCGATACCCGAGCGCCGACGAGGCGAGCGAGCTCGAATCGTCCATGCGGCGCGCGTGGACCGCTCACGGTGAGCCCGAGGCGCTCTTCGACGTTCGGCTCGGAGAGCAGATCTGGGCGACGGATGAGCCCTTCGACTCAGTGCGCGAGTTCTACCTGCCGTTTGTCCACAAGGTTTTCATGGACCACGAGATGGAGATCCCAGAGGCAGGACCGCAACGGATGTTCACCGGGCTCATGATCAATACGGACGGTGAGCTGGTGAAGTTCACCGTTACGCGTCCGTTCTTCCGTTACCCCGATAGGAAACCGCTCGATCGCACCGTTATCCAGATGGGTCGTGTCGGAGGCACGCCTTAGGGGCGATATTCGCCTACATGACAGGCGCGCTGAACCCAGACCGATCTCAGCCGACAGCGATTCGCAGGGTCGCAATGGTGACCGCGTTTTGCGGTATGGTAATCGGTTGTCGCGGAGAGGTCGTTGAATCCACACGGATCGCCCCGGCGGACAGTGCGGCAGCCAACTTTGTGACTGGCCACTGGGAGCGGCCGATCGCGCCTCAAGGACTACCTCCCGACGGATGGGCGCCGATAACCGCAGACCTTTCCCCACAGGCTTGCGCCACCTGTCATCCCGCACAGTTCCGCGATTGGGAGGCCACCCTGCACGCGCACGCATACTCGCCCGGACTCGAAGGTCAGCTAGTCGCGTGGTTCGAATCGTCGCCGGCCTCGGCGGCGCAGTGTATGGTGTGCCACGGTCCGCTATCCGAACAATTGCGACAGGTAGAGGTGGACGGAAGCTACGTGCAAAACGCGGCATACGATGCCGATCTCGAACGCAGCGGTGTCGTCTGTGCGGCATGTCACGTCCGCGCCTGGCAACGCCATGGCCCGCCGCGCCGCGACGGGACGACGACCGCCGCTCCAGCCGGAACGCCACACGCCGGGGCTATTCGGAATCCAGCGTTCGAATCGAGCCAATTCTGCGGCGCCTGTCATCAGTTCGAGGAGCCGGCACCAAACGGGAAGTCACTCGAGAACACGCTCCGCGAGTGGGAGGCGACGGATTTTGCAACCCGTGGTACCACCTGCCAGGCGTGTCACATGCCAGATCGCCGTCACCTATGGCGGGGCATCCACGACCCCGAGATGACGCGTTCGGGAGTGACGCCTCAGTGGCGGGTCGAAGGCGACCCCAGCAGCGGCAAGTTCGAGGTTCGGTTGGCGCTCACCAACACCGGAACCGGTCACCATTTCCCAACCTACGTCACCCCTGCGGTGGACCTCGAGATCGCGTTTGTAAGCGCCAATGG
>DAOWHI010000269.1 GCA_030641505.1 Gemmatimonadota bacterium
CTGGTGACCGATCTCGTGCGCGACGACCAGCAACAGCTCCTCACGCGGCGCATTGGCCACCAAATTGTCGTATAGGACGACTTGCCGAGTCGCGCCGATTCCGGTCACGTAAGCGTTCATGCGACGGGTGCGTCGGCTCGCATCCATCACTCTTACACGTTGAATATCGATCCCCGCGCTCTGTCCCACGGCGACGATCTGGTGTTCGAGCTCCTGATCGGCGAGAGGTGTGAAGTCGTGAAAGAGAGGGTCGATGATGCGAGGCGCCGCAATCGTCCCGAACACTGCGATCAGCAGGCCGGCGCCCGCAGCGACCAACCAGCCTCTTCGTGGCCAACGTCTGATCGTTGTCAAGAAGCCCGCCGCAGCGGCACTGTAAACGAGGATCCAAAAACCGCGCACCCTGACATAGTCGAGTAACCACGCTGAGCGCGTCTGAGTCGAAAGACCGAAGGCGTGCTCAATCCGGTAGCCGCTGGCGTACGACAGCGGCAGCGTGACCAGCGCCAGCACCGCGAGTAGGACCGCCATCACAATAAACGCTGTCACTGACGATCGACTGGAAACTCGTGCCGCGATGGCAGCCAGAACGCGCCCACCACCCAATACCATAAGGCCGACTAGCGTCCCCCAACGAAGAACGGTTGCTGTCGCCCAGAATGCGTACTTGACTCCGCTGTAGAGGCTCGAAGTCTCCCTAAAATCGGATGTAAACTGGGTCCCCGGCTCGATCGGCAGGAAACGGGGGTCCGATCGGCCCACGAAGAGTGCGAAAACGATCGCGGCGACGGCGGTGGTGACCGCTACGCCGAGCCAACGCCGCCCCGGCTCTATCAATGGTCGCCCGTCATGGGCACGAAGCGGACCGAGATCAGCTCCTCCGATACGACGCCTCCAGACGTCTGCCGAAGCCGGAATATCGTCTGGTCAGCGCCGGTTCCAACCGGCGCCACCAGGCGGCCGCCGTCGGCCAGCTGTTCGACCAGCGCCTCGGGTATCGATGCCGGAGCGGCCGCGACGACGATCGCGTCAAAGGGCGCGGCGCGCTCCCACCCCGCATGGCCGTCACCGGCGATCGCATGCACGTTGCGGTACCTGAGTCTGCGCAGCGTGAGGCCGGCGCGAACCGCCAACTGGGGGACGATCTCGATCGAGTACACATCGGCCGCGATCTCGCCCAAGACCGCGCTTTGGTATCCTGACCCTGCCCCGACCTCGAGCACGCGATCGTCGGGGCCCAACTCCGCCGACTGAGTCATATAGGCCACGATATAGGGCTGGCTGATCGTCGGAGCGAACCCGAGCGGGAGAGGACGATCCGCTTAGGCCAGGTCGAGGTACTCGGGCAAGACAAACTCATGACGCGGGACGACCCACATCGCGCCCAGCGTGGCGGGATCGTGCACGCCGCGCGCGGCGACCTGCCGTCGCACCATTCGTTCCCGGGCCCGGCTCCAGTCGATCATTCAGCTCCGCAGTTATCCGCCGCGCAGCGACTCGGCGAGGGAGACGGCTCGTTCGCGCCACTCCGGGTAGGGTCCGAGCAGCGCCTCGGCTTTCTCCAACACCCCAATTGCGCTGCGGTGGTCGCCCGCTTCGGCGCGGGCGCGGCCGAGGTAGTAGTACGCGAAGCCGTTCGTCGGATCGATGCGAGTGGCGCGTTCGAACCGACTGGCCGCATCGCGCGGACGCTCGGCGATAAGGAACCCCTTGCCCTCCTCCACGACACGTTGGCTGGCTTCGCGGGCCATCGTCCCGGCGCCGGGGTCAACGGCGTTGGCGCGGTCAGTCGAGATCTCTCGCGGTTCGGGTTCGATGGTCGACGGCGGGGTCTCGGCACGGGCGGATGGCGGCTCGGTGTTGGGAGTCGTCGTCCGATCGCCGCCGCGATGAGAGCAACTGGCGATGACAAGTGCCATCAACCCGAGACACCATGGCGAGCGCCGACTCAGAAGATCCACCACCCATCGTTTTGATCTCCGTGCAGGTGACATCGGTGCTGGGGTTCGGCACCCTCGACGAACACCTCGAAACGCGTTGCCGGGCAGCCGGGGGTGGCGAGCTCCCCAGTCTCGGGGTCGACCTCGACGATCACGATGTTCTTGGGCGCGGGAAACGCCGGGCTCCGATTGCCGACCCCCGATCGCTTCATGAAGTCGACCCAGATCGGTAGCGCCGCCCGGCCGCCGTACAGACCGATCGGTTGGTTGTCGTCGTAGCCGATCCAAACCAACGCTACCATCTCGGGCGTGTACCCCACGAACCAGGCGTCACGAGTGGAGTTCGTCGTCCCGGTCTTACCTGCCGCCCTACCCGAGTAGCCGAGCGCGCGAGCACGCTGGGCGGTTCCTGAATCGAAAACGTCCTTCAGCATGTCGTTGACAAGGTACACAGCGTCGGCCGGTACCACGCGGTCCATGCTGACCTCGCGGTGCTGCAAGACGCGACCCCGCTCGTCGACGGCTGCCAAGATCGAGAGCGGCTCGGTTCGGATGCCACCGTTGGCGAGCGTCGAGTACGCGGATGCCAGCTCCAGCGGCGTCACCTCGAAAGCACCCAGTGCGATCGACGGAACCGCCTGCAACCGGCTTTCGATCCCGGCGTCCCGGGCGGTTCGCGTTACGCGGTTCAGCCCCACGTCGAGCGCCAATCGGCTGGTTGCGATGTTCATAGAGTTGGTGAGTGCCGCGCGCAGCGAAACAGGGCCGTGAGTCGTGTTGTCGTAGTTGCTCGGTGACCACACCTCGCCGCCGGAAACGACCTCGAACGGAGTGTCATCGATCGTTGTGGCCGGGCTCCAGCGATCGGGTTCGAGGAACGCGGTTAGGTAGACGAACGGCTTGAACGTCGAGCCGGGTTGCCGCCGTGCTTGCTCGGCACGGTTGAATTGCGACGTCTGATAGTCGCGCCCGCCGACCATCGCCCGCACAAAACCGGTGCGCGGATCGACGACGACCAGCGCGCCCTCCAGTTCGCCGGCGCGGTTCTTGAGGCGTGGGTAATCC
>DAOWHI010000130.1 GCA_030641505.1 Gemmatimonadota bacterium
GTTTCGCGAAGTCGTCGAGGGCAAGTGGGATCATTTGCCCGAGCAAGCGTTCTACATGGTCGGAACGATCGACGAAGCGGCCCGGAAGGCGAAGGAGCTCGGCGGCGAGTGACAACCGGCGCGACCACGTTGACGGTCCGTATTATCACCCCGGAGCGGGTCGTCTTCGACGGCCCCGCGGATTCGCTCGTCGCGACCGCCTACGACGGCGAGTTCGGAATCCTTCCCGCCCATGCGCCGATGATGGTGGCGCTGGGCATCGGCGAGTTTCGGCTGCGACGTGGTGACACGTTCGAATGGTTCGCGATCGGCGAGGGGTTTCTTCACGTCCTCGACGACGTCGTAACGGTGCTCACACCGTTCGCCGAATCGGCGCAGGAAATCGATGTCGAGACCGCCCAGCGGCTCGAGATCACGACCGCAGAGAACCCCCTCCTACAAGCCACGATCCTCGGCGAGGAGCAGCGGAAGCGACTCGCCAAGCTGCGCCAAGACATCGCCAAGAAGGCGCTTTAACCCACCCTGCATGGCTGCGGGGGCGGCTTGTGGATAACTGTGGAAAATTGAGGATGGAATCCAGGGTTTGACCGATAAGTGCTTGTCTGATATAGACTTACAGCAAAGCTGGCCGCTTGGGACAGGTGCAAGCGTATGCACAACCGCGGCCCCTCAACCGATTCTCATTTCGACAGCGAACGGAGCACTGCCTGGTCGCCCACGTCGTCCGATTTTTCGGTTTTTGCGGCTGGCTTGGTGCTCTTCGGACCGACCTTGAGCTTCGCCTCGTCGGCCTCCGTGAACTCCATCTTGCAGTTGCCGGCGAAATAGACGCCCGGCTCGATTACGAATGATCGTGTGATGACGTCGCCCTCCAACCGGGCGCCCTTTTGCAGCTCCACCTGTTCAGTGCCCATGACCTCGCCCTTGAACCGTCCGGCGATGATCACCTCGCGCCCGTACGCCTTGCCCTCCAGCGTCCCGGTTTGCCCGATCACCAGCGTATCGCCGACCTCGAGGTTCCCGCGGAACGTGCCGTCGAGCCGCAATGTGCCTTCCACCCGCGCCGTCCCCTCACAATCCACGCCGGCACCGAGTAGCGAATTGAGGCCACCGTTTATCGTTTCTCTTTTGGTCATTCTCATCCCTCCTAGCCGGAAATGGATTCGTCTCTAACGTGCGGGGTGCTCAACGCATGTACGAGGCCGGATCGATCGGCTTACCCTGTTTCCGGACCTCGTAGTGCAGATGCGGCGCCGTCGATCGGCCGCTGTTCCCGCTGTAGGCGATCGTCTGCCCCCGCTCGACCACCACCCCAGCGCTAACCAATCGATTGCGGTTATGCGCGTACATCGTTTCGTAGCCATCGTCGTGATCGACGAGAAGGTACTCTCCTAAAACAGCGTCCGAGCCGCTTTCGCTGACCGTTCCGCCAGCCGTCGCCACAACCGGTGTGTTGCTGGGCACGGCGATATCGACCCCTGAATGGCCCTCGGCGCTGTCGAACGATGCGGTGATGAACCCTTTCGTCGCCAACGGCCATCCGGTCGGTGATTGAGGCTCCACACTCCCCACCGGCAACACTTCAGCCGGTGGTTCTTCCGGTGCCAATCCCGCCATCGCCCGGATCTGGTCGTAGGCGCGCTCGGTGCGAGCCAGGTTCGTCGCGATATCACTGACCTTCGCGTTTTCTGCAAGCAGCCGAGCGTTCTCCCGCTCGAGAGCTACCGCTCGGCCGGCCCGCGACGCGACGCGACCGTACGACGCAATCCCAGCGAGCGCGAGCACCGATAACACGCCCAACACCGCAGCCAGGATTCGCAGCCGACGGTACGACAGTTTGAGCTGCCGAACGTTGTGTTCGTCGTGCGGGACAATGAGCAGCGTCAGTTGCTTGTCCCTCATGCCGGTTTGGCGCCGAGTCTTTCGACCAGCCGGTGCAAGTCGTCCAGCGAGTAAAACGCAACCTCGATTCTCCCTTTGCCCTCCTTCTCCAGGTGGATCTTGACCCGTGTCCCGAGCTCCCGCTGGAGCTCTTCCTCGAGCCGCGTGCGCTCCGCCGCGTCGCTATCCGCGGCTCGCTTTCCCGCCGCCCGTGTGCCGCCCGCCGCCTTGCTCTCGCGCTTCACGATCCGCTCAACCTGTCGTACCGAATAGCCCCGTTGGGCCGCCTTCCGGGCCAGCGGGGTGATGCGCCGATGATCCTTGAACCCAAGCAGGGCCCGTCCGTGTCCGGCCGAGAGCGCGCCATCCTTGATCATCGACTGCACCGCGTCCGGCAGCTCGAGTAGTCTCAGGGCGTTCGTAACCGCCGGCCGGCTGCGGCCAACCTGTTCGCCAACCTGCGCCTGGGTCAGGCCGAACTCGGACATGAGCAGCTCGTAGCCAATAGCCTCTTCGATCGCGTCGAGGTCCTCGCGCTGCAGGTTCTCGATCAGCGCAATCTCCAACAACTCTCGATCGCCGACATCGCGAACGATCACCGGCACCGCCGAGAGACCCGCTTGCCGCGCGGCGCGCAATCGCCGTTCTCCCGACACCAGCATGTAGTCGCCCTCGGCGCGTGGCGTGATGATCAGCGGCTGGAGCACACCCTTGCGACCGATCGACTCCGCCAGCTCTCCGATCGAAGCGTCATCAAATGTCTGTCGCGGCTGGTAGCGGTTGGGCACGATCCGACCGACGTCGACCTCCAGCGTGCCGCCAAGCTGCTCGGCGCGTGTCGCCTCCATGGCCGACTCCCCGAGGAGAGCTCCGAGCCCCTTGCCCAATCGACGCTGCTGGGTCATCGCGCGACCAACTCCTCTGCGAGTTTCATGTAGCTCTCCGCCCCGACCGACAGAATGTCATAGAGAATCACCGGCTTGCCGAAGCTCGGTGCCTCCGACAGCCGGACGTTACGAGGGATGACAGTATCGTACACGCTTTCACCGAAGTACTCAACCGCCTCATCCTGAACCTGGCGTGCCAGGTTTAGCCGCGAGTCGTACATCGTCAGCAGCACGCCCTCGATCGTGAGATTCCTGTTTAGCCGCTTCTGGACGATGCGGATCGTCCCCAACAATTGCGACAACCCCTCCAGCGCGTAGTACTCACACTGGATCGGGATCAATACCGAATCGACCGCCGTCAGCGCGTTCACCGTCAGCAGTCCGAGTGACGGCGGACAATCGACGAAGATGAACTCGTACTCGGCGCGCAAGTCGGTTAGTGCATCTCTCAGCCGATGCTCGCGACCGATCGCGCTGACCAGCTCCACCTCGGCCCCAAACAGATCGACAGTGGCGGGCACTACGTCGAGGTACTCCATTGAGGTCTGAACCATTACGTCTCGCAGGGCGGCGTCGTTAACAATTACGTCATAGACGCTTGAAGCGAGGGCTTCCTTGGCGATGCCAAGACCGCTCGAGGCGTTGCCCTGGGGATCGAGGTCGACCAGCAGCGTTCGTCTCTCGGCCACCGCCAACGAAGCAGCGAGGTTGACGGCCGTTGTCGTTTTGCCGACCCCGCCCTTCTGGTTGGCGATCGCGATCAGGCGGGCGGTGCGATTCTGCGATTCGGCCCCGCTGGGCACCTCGGCGGCCCGGGCGGAGTCGGGGGGGGTGGAAGTCGGCTCTTTGGCCACCACGGATGACGTTTCACGTGAAACATCCGCTCGCGTATCGGCCCTGGTCACGGGCGGATCGTCCGCGAATGCCCGATCGAGCTCCTCCTCCAACCGGGCTCGCGCTTGCTCAGCGCTCGATGGCCGATCGTTTGTGGCGCGACTCATCGGCGTTCCGTCCACGCGTCATCTTTTTGGCGGCCCGACGGGATCGTTCGACATCGTACTATCCCTTGATTGCGGGGCAGCTTGCCCATCTCCAAACCCAATCTGTCCCTGGTGCGGTCTCGACGCAGCTTCACCCCACCGCCGCGTCCGCTGCTTCACCATCCATGTGACCCATGCTATGCTTTA
>DAOWHI010000081.1 GCA_030641505.1 Gemmatimonadota bacterium
CTGGCGCCGCTCGGCGACGATGTCGAACGCTTCGCCGACCTTGAGCTTGACCCGCTCGTCGCGCGGCGTGTGGTCGATCCGGTCCTCGCCGATCAGCTGTAGCGAGCCGTCGGTATCGGCCTTGTAGAGCCGCACCACACCGCCCGGCAGCGCGATCCCCAGACCGTTCCGCTTCCGGTTATCGAACTCCTGGTAGACGCCGATCTTCAAGCCCTTCTCGCCGCCGTACTGCTGCGTGTAGTACCACGGCGCGCCGGCCAACCGGTACACCTTGTCGGTCCTGACCCCGCTGCCTTCCAGCAGCCGGATCTGCTTCGTCTGGTTGTTCTTGATCGTCGTCGGGCGCGGTAGGTCGTACAGGTGATACTCGAAAAACGTACGCTCCTCAAAATCTTCCTCCTCGACGTTATCAATCCGACGGAGCCGGTCACCGCCGACGGCGAACATCCCTCTTTCGAGACTCGCGCGATGGATATCGCCGGCGACGAGCTTGAGCTTGGCGTTGGGGTACGTCGTCCCGCTCGAGTTCTGCAGCGTCACCCAACCGCCGAGCGACAACGTCTTGTCGTCCTCGGCCAGCGTCGCCACGTAGTCGGCCTTCCAGTTGAGGCCCGTCGTCAGATACGACACCTCCACCGGCTCGACGCCCGAGCGATCGCTCTTGAGCGTCCACACCAAGGTCGGCAACGCCTTCAGATCGCCCTTGAGGTCCGGCAACACCACCCGACCCGGAGGGTTGAGCGCGATCGAGTCACCGATCTGGTACACCGCGCCACCCTGCACCGACAGCAGCTTCGCCTTCACCGGGAACTCCTCGTTGTGCTCGCCGCGACGCATGTACAGCGTCACCGTCTCGCCGACGTACTTCTCCAGCAGCGCCTGCGGCGTCAGCAGGTCGTACTCGTAGTTCTGCTCCAGCACGTTGACCGCGCCGGGGTGACCCAGCGCGCGGAACGCCACCGACGTCGGGTCGATCTGGGCGGCCACGTCCTTGAACGGCAGCGTGAACACGCCGCGCTTGAGCTCGATCGGGCGCTGGTCTTTGACCAGCCCCAGGTTGCCGTTGTAGACGGTCACCGCCAGCGTGCGCTGGTCGGGATCGTCCCCCATGACGGTGGCGCCATCGGTCACCGCCAGCAGCCCGCCCACCGCCAGCACCATCAGCATCAGCTTCGTTCGCATCGTCCTATGCCTCCCATCGAGGTGTCGATTTCCCTGGCCTGACTGATCTGTGCTACCGCTGGGGCGGTGGTTTATTCCGTCTAAGGCGCTGGACGCCGCCCCCAGGCGCTCGTAGGCTGATCCGCCGTGGATCGTCCGTTCGTCCTCGTCGTCGGCTCGATCAATGAAGATCTGGTCGTCAACGCCGACCGGTTGCCTCGCCCGGGGGAGACCGTCACGGGGGGTATTTTTCGACGCTTCGGAGGCGGAAAAGGCGCCAACCAGGCGGTGGCGGCAGCCAGGATCGGCGCCGAGGTGGCGTTCATTGGAGCGGTTGGCGACGATGATCTGGGTGCGAACGCGATCGACCGGCTGTCCGAGGCCGGGCTCGACGTGACCGGCGTGGCTCGAGTGGAAGGGATAGCGACCGGCGTCGCAATCATCGTGGTCGACCAACGGGGAGAGAATCAGATCGCCGTCGCTTCGGGGGCCAACGCGGCTGTGGACCGGGAGCTCGTCGATCGGGCGCTGGACGGCCGGTCGTTGAGTTCCGACGGTGTGATGTTGGCGAATCTCGAGGTCGGGGATGGGGCGGTGTTGGCAGCGGCCGAAACAGCCGCCGCCAACGGTCTCACGCTGGTCCTCAACCCGGCGCCCGCGCGCCTAATCCATGAGCGGCTGTTTGAGCTAGCCCCGATCCTGACGCCCAACGAGAGCGAAGCCGGGACACTGACCGGCATCGTCCAGCCCGAAGCGGGAGCCGACGCGCTATTTCGCAAGACCGGCGCCGCGGTGATCGTGACGCTGGGCGAGGCTGGTGCTCTCGTCGTCGATCGTGACGGCGTCCGACGTTACTCGGCGATCGATATCGAACCGGTCGACTCGACCGGCGCCGGCGATGTCTTCAACGGCGTGCTGGCGGCTCGACTGGCGGCCGGTGACACGCTCGACGAAGCGGTCCGTTGGGCGATCGTCGGATCCGGTCTCGCGGTCACCGAAAGCGGAGCCAGGAAGTCGATCGCCACGCCGGAGGCGGTAACGTCCCGGCTGGCCGAAGTGCGCGGACCCATTTAAACAGCCGGGGGCACCGATGCGAGAGTTTATCGTCGACACCGACACCGCTTCCGACGACGCGGTCGCGCTGATCATGGCGCTCCGTTGGCCGGATGTCGAGGTGTTGGCGATCACCACTGTATCCGGCAACATCGAGGTAGCAAACGCCGCCCGAAACGCGCTGATCACAGCCGAATTATGTGGATCCGATGTGCCGGTGTACGTCGGCAGCGACCGGCCGCTCCGGGCCGAGCCCCACCACGCCCATTTCTTCCACGGGAGCGACGGGCTGGGAGACCGTGGCTACCCCGAGCCACAACGGTCGCCCGAGGACGCGCACGCGGTCGATGCACTGATCGCCACGATCCGCGATCACCCAGGCGTAACGCTCGTGACGTTGGGGCCGCTGACAAATATCGCCACCGCGCTTTGCCGCGAACCTGATATCGCGACGCATGTCAGTTCATGTGTCATCATGGGTGGCGCCGCTTGCACAGTCGGCAACATCACGCCAGCGGCCGAGTACAACCTGTGGGTCGATCCCGACGCTTCGAACATCGTGTTCTCGTCCGGATTGCCGATCGTGATGGTGGGATGGGAGTTGTGTCGCGGCGAGGCGAACCTCGACGATGACGAAATGGACGCGGTGCGGGCGATCGGCACCGAGCTGGCGGGGTTCGCGATCGACTGCAACGTGGCCGCGATTCAGAGCAATCGAGAGTGGCTCGGCGATCCCGGGCTCGGCCTGCCTGATCCGGTGGCGATGGCGGTCGCCCTCGATCCCCAACGGATCGTGCGTCGAGCGTCAAGACATCACGTTGAGATTGAGCATACCAGCGAGCTGACCCGGGGCATGTCGGTCGTCGATCAACTCGGGGTCCGCAACCTGGAAGCGAATGCGACGGTGGTGTGGGAAATCGACGTGCGACGCTTCAAGGAGATGTTGCGCCAGTCGCTGTCCTAGGGACGCCTAGCCAAGAGCGAAGCCAGGCTGTCAGCCAGCGCTTGCGCGCGTTCGCGGTCAGGCAGCTCAAGGTCGGCGCCAGCCCCCAGACTGTCGTACCAGAAGTTGAGCGCCGCGTTGGCCGCCAGCGTGTCACTCCTAGTGATCGCGTAACGCGCGCTCATCTCGAACCGCGACAGCGGCTCGGCTTCCGGGTCGACCTCGATCTGCGCCTCGAGCTTGTCGGCGACGTCTAGGTCGTCGCCCTCGGCCACCTTGGCATCCTGGCCAGCGGCCCGTTTCTGCTTGTAGTAGCCATCCTCCAAGACCTCTTCTTCGTCGGGGCGCGGCGGGGCCGCGGCGTCGGGTTTCTCCTGCACGGCTTGATCTTCGAACACCTCGCGCTTCGGCTCTGCGGCATGCTCGATCTCGCCCCCGACGCCGATCTCCCGATCGGCGGCGATTTGGTTCTCTCGTAGGTCGTCAACCCGGTTGGCTTCGTCGAACCCGTCCGCTTCGCCTGGCCGAGCTTCGTTGGGGTCGGCGGCCCGTCCACCGGTGATCACAGCAGCTCCGTCTTTGAGCTCGCGGGCGCGTTCGTCGGGGGCCGCGAGGCGAGCGTCGCGATCGATCTCCTCGTTGCGCGCACCGCGACGCATGTTCTCGAGTTGGTGCAACTCGCTCTCGTCAGCCGATCGCTCGAGCGTCTCGGTGGCCGACTCGAGTGCCCCGAGCTCGCCCTCCTCGCTGGACCGCGTCTCGCCCACCGGCGGTGGTGTTTCGGGACCATCGACCTCGGCCCGTTCTGATTCCTGCGTCGGGCGCAACGCCCGCGAAACGTCCTCCGGCCCGCGCACACCCTGCTGAACCACGATCACCACCGCCAGCACGGCGACGACCGCGGCGGCGGTCTGTGGCACGTGCCGCGCTAACCAGCCGCGCCGCGAAGCCGCACGCTTGGCCGAGGTTCGAGCCACTATCTCCTGCCTAACTCGAGCCCAGTCGGGTTCACTTCCGGCGGCCAACGCGCGCTCGACGTCATAGCCTTTCTCGACCGTCGCCGCGAACGCGGCTAGATCCGTCAACGCGGCCATGCAGTCCCCGCACACCTCCAAGTGCACTTCCACCTGACGACGCTGCTCGTCCGACAGCTCGCCGGTTCGGTACTGATCGAGCAACGCCACGACGTGGCCATTGCCGGAGGTCGACCCGGTCGTCATGAGCCCCACACCACTCCCTTCGATTCCAGACAGATCCGCATCTTCTCTCGCGCCCGTCCCAAGCGCGACATAACGGTGCCCTCCGGGATGCCGAGTGCGACCGCGATCTCACGATAGGTAAATGCTTCCGCGTGACGCAGATCAAAGCATTCGCGTTGCTCGGACGGGAGCGTGTCCCGGCATTCCGTCAGCGCCAGCCCCAGCTCTTGGTTTTCGACGCCACGGTCAGCCGAGTCGTCGGCAGCAACGATCGGTGTCCTCTCAGGATCTTGAAACGAAAGCAATCCCCACACCTTTTTCTTTCGTAAGACGTTCAGACAACGGTTTCGCGCGATCGAGTAGATCCAGGTATGAAACCGATAGGTCGGATCGTAATCTCCCAATCGCTCATAGGCCTTGACGAACGTCTCCTGAACGACGTCTTCGGCTTCGTCGGCGTCTCCAAGAAGCCGCACGCAGCTCCAGTAGAGTCGCCGCTGGTAGCGCTCGACGAGGACCGAGTAGTGGCGATCCTCGCCGGCCACAATGCGTTCGATGAGCGCGCCTTCCTCGGCTCGCTCGTCGGACGTCATCTCCTGTTGCTTGGTACCCGCCGACTCGGCGTTCATTCCGCCGCTCTCAGCGAGAGCCAGCGCGGCTGTGTCCAGGCAGGTAGGCACCATCCGAGTCGGCCAGCTCGCTCGCGACCGCCCGGACGTCGTCATCGAGATTCGATCGCACAGTCGCCAGGTTGCGCCGGACGTTACGCCAAGCTTCGTTGACGATCAGCCTGGCCCGCCGGACATGCGCCGCGCCACGCTCGCCGTCGTGAGCACGCCGCCCGCGATCGGCGCGCGATATCACTGCCGCCATGCGGTACAAATCGATCGCAGCCGCAGCGATCCGCTCCAGCACCAATTGACGCTCGATGATCTTCTCGCCGTGACGCCTGAGCGCCCATTCGACGACGCCGGCGAAGTCGGCCACGTACTCGGGCAGGGGACCCGCGATCGCCTCGACCTCCGGATGAAGCTCTGGTAGTTCCGGGTCGCCGAGCGTGCGGCGCGCCCGCTCGCGAGCGTACTCCGACAACACGCCTAACTGATGGATCGGGTCTCGCAGCGCCTTGGCCACAGCCTTCAGATGAGCGCCCGGCTCCTCGAGCCCGGCCAAGGCGGTGTACAGGCGCAGGATCTCGTTGGTGCCTTCGAAGATCAGGTTGATGCGCGAGTCCCGCAGGTCGCGCTCGTACGCAAACTCCTGCATGTAGCCCATCCCACCGGCGATCTGAAGCGTTTCGTTCATCGCGTGCCAGACCGCTTCCGAGCAGTACACTTTGCAAATCGCAGATTCGAGCGAGTAGTCGTCGTCACCGCTGTCGACCAGTCCGGTCGTGAGATACACCATCGACTCGCAGGCGTAAGCCTCGAGCGCCATGTGGACCAGCTTGCCCTGGGTCATCTCGAAACTGGCGATCGACCGGTCAAATTGTTGGCGCTCGGTCGCAGTTCGCATCGCGGTCCCGAGTGCGTTTTTGATACCACCCACACAACCGGCCGCCAATCCCAACCGTCCCGCGTTCAGGGTTCCCATGGCGACCTTGAACCCGTGACCAACGTCGCCGAGAACGTGATTGGCGGGGACCATCGTGTTCTCGAAATGAACTTCGGTGGTCGACGACCCCCGAATGCCCAGTTTGTGCTCCTCCGGTCCGCTGGTTACTCCCCCCAACGATCGTGGAACGATGAACGCGGTGATGCGATCGACAAGCTCGCCGTCCCGTTCGACCTCGGTCTGGGCGAAAACCGTGAAGGTCTCGGCAAAACCACCGTTGGTAATCCAGATCTTGGTGCCGTTGAGGATGTAAGCCTCGCGATCAGCATCGTAGACGGCCCGCGTTTGGATCGATGCCGCGTCCGAGCCCGCGCCCGGCTCGGTCAGCGCGAATGCAGCGAACTGCTCGCCGCGCGCGAGCGGAGGCAAAAAGCGTTGCTTCTGCTCCTCGGTGCCATAAGCGAGTATGCCTTTGAGACCGATCGACTGGTGCGCGCCGAGCGTCGTTACAATCGACGCGTCGATCGTTGCCACCGTCTCGAAGATCTTGGCGTACGGCGTCTCTGATCCGCCGAACCCGTCGTACGCCTCGGGGACCACGCTTCCGAAGATGCCGATCTCGGCCAGCCCTGAGAGGACTTCGGCCGGGATCTTCGCCTCGGCTTCGATCGCCCGGCTGTCGATGTGCTGCTCGGCGAACTGCGCGAGCGAGCGCCGCAAGATGTCAGCGGTCTCCGCCTCGTCGGGTGAGATCTCAGGATATGGGAACAACCC
>DAOWHI010000225.1 GCA_030641505.1 Gemmatimonadota bacterium
AGGAGCGCATCATGACTGGGAGGCGGCGGGGGTTACCCCGCCGCCTCGCCAACTCTGAGCTAGCCTCACCCACTCTGAGCTAGCCTCACCGGCCTAGGGCGCGACGATCGGTTGTACCCCCCCCCAAGCCCGAAGTACCTTCCCCGCGCTTGGTCCGTTCACACTCCCGTCAACTTCGGAGCAGATCCCGGTGCAGGCGCCCGCTCACATCTTTCGCGAGTACGAAAGGCTCACTTTGGGTCGCGGTACGAGACGGTCGATATTGACGGCGTGCGCATCGCATTCCCTCACGGTTGGGCGCTGTTGAGAGCCTCCAATACTCAGCCGGTAGTCGTCGTTCGGGCTGAGGGCGAGACCGAGGACGAGCTGGCCACGATCCAGAACGAGCTGGAGGAGTTCCTCGCCGGCCGCGGCGTTGCCGAGGTGCCATCGTGAGGTTGAGACGCCACAGCTTCACGATCATCGCAGTGGCGGTGGTGCTGACGCTGTTCTTCCTCGGCTCGATCGTCAACACCATCGTGGATCTCTTGTGGTTTAGCGCCCTCGGCTACAAGAGCGTGTTTTGGACCGGGCTCAAAACGCGGCTCCTGCTGAGGGTAGTGACCGCGGTGGTCATGTTCTTCTTCTTCTTCGTCAACCTACGATTGGCGGCGACTTCGTTTGGATCGATCCGTCGTCGGATATGCAACATCGAGATCCACGAAGAGGTGCCGGCCCGATACTTGAACCTGATTGCGATAGCCGGGGCCGCATTCCTGGCGTTTCTGTTCAGCGCCGCGGCGGGGACAGCGTGGTTGGACGTCCTGGCCTACTTCCACCGTCAGCCGTTCGGCCAAATCGATCCGATGTTCGGTCGCGACATCGGCTTCTACATTTTCTCGCTACCTGTGTATCGGATGGCTCAGAACTTGGCCTTCCTGCTGGTGGTAGCCGCACTCATCATCCTTGCGATCGTGTACATCACCAGCGGTGGGCTCGAGATCGACAACAACCGAATCCGGCTGAAAGACACGCCGCTGCGTCACTTGGTCGCGATCATGGCGCTCCTGTTTCTCGTATTGGCGTGGGGTTTCCGGTTGGACTTGTACGAGCTTGTGTACTCGAGCCGGGGGGTGGTCTACGGCGCCTCGTACACCGATGCCGGCGCCCAAGTGCTGGGTTACAGGGTTTTGGCCGTGCTGGCCCTGGCCGCGTTCGGCATGGCCGCGTACGACTTCGTCCGCCGCCGCTACGTGCTCACGCTGACTGCCGCCGGCGCGGTGATCCTCGGGATGGTGATCTTCAAGGGTCTGTATCCTGGCGCAGTCCAGCAGTTTGAAGTCGAGCCCAACGAGATCGGCAAGGAAGCGCTCTACATCGCCCGCAACATCGAGCTGACCCGACGCGCATTTGATCTCGACGCGATCGAGGTGCGACCGTTCGAAGTCAGCGACGCGGCTGTGGGAGCAGACCTGCAGCAAGCCGAGGGCACGCTGAGCAGTATCCGACTCTGGGATTCGCGCCCGCTGCTCGACACCTACAGCCAGCTTCAGAAGCTGCGGCTGTACTACGAGTTCGAGGATGTCGACGTCGACCGCTACGATCTTGGCTCCGGCCCCCGCCAGGTGATGCTGGCGGGTCGCGAGATTGCCGTCGACGAGCTCGCCACGAACGTCCAGACCTGGCAAAACCAGCACCTGATCTTCACTCACGGGTACGGGTTGGTCATCAGTCCGGTCAACGAGGTGACGCCGGAGGGGCTACCGGTATTCTATCTGAGGGACATCCCACCCGCGGCACCGCCAGCGCTAGCTGATGTGCTGCGCGTCGAGCGACCCGAGATCTACTACGGCGAGCGAACGACCAACTACGTGCTGGCGGCCACCAGGGAGCAGGAGTTCGACTATCCGCAGGGCGATCAGAACATCTATACATCGTATCGCGGAAACGGTGGGAACACGATCGATGCGCTGTGGCGCAAGGCGCTCTTCAGCTGGTACTTGGGATCGATCAAGTTCCTGCTCACCAACGACATCACCCCCGATACGCGGCTGATGTTCTTTCGCCAGATCCAGCAACGAACGCAACGGTTGGCCCCATTCCTATCCTACGATCTGGATCCCTATCTGGTGTTGCTCGACGGCAGATTGCTGTGGGTCATTGACGCCTACACGACCTCGAGTCGCTATCCGTACTCGGAGCCGGTTCGCGGTTTCGGTGGCCGGCAGCGGCTCAACTACATCCGCAATAGCGTCAAAGTGGTCATCGACGCTTACCACGGTGACGTGACCTTTTTCGCTTGGGATGAAGAGGATC
>DAOWHI010000056.1 GCA_030641505.1 Gemmatimonadota bacterium
ACGCTTCAACATCCTTCTGCGAGATGACAAATCGTATCCGTACATCAAGGTCACATTGCAGGAGGATTTCCCTAGGGTGTTCGTGACGCGCCGCGTCGTCGATGATGGTGGTAGATACTTTGGACCCTACGCGCACGTTAAGTTGCTGAGGCGCAACCTGGCGTTCGTAAAAGAGCTCTTCCCAGTACGTTCGTGTCGCTACGACCTGCTTCGCGAGCGACCGTCCAGACCTTGCCTCGACTACCACATCGATCGCTGCGACGCGCCGTGCGTCGAGTACGTGTCCAAGAGCGAGTATCGGTCGATGATCGATGATGTCGTCGCGTTTCTCGAGGGTGACACGCAGGCCGCAGCCGACCGACTGGAAGCACGCATGTTGAAGGCCGCAGAGCGGCTGCAGTTCGAACGTGCGGCCGGTTATCGTCGTCAGCTCGACGCGATGCAGGAGATTAGTGAGCGCCAGCGCGTATCGGGTCTGTCGGGTGACGATCGCGACATGGTCGGCCTTGCCCGTGATCAGAATGAAGCGTGCGGCGTGATCCTGCGGGTGCGCGATGGGCGGGTGATGGGGAAGGAACACCACGTCCTGGGGAACGTTGCCGGCGCTAGTGATGGCGAGGCGCTGTCGTTGTTTCTTACCCGGTACTATTTGCGAGCTGATCGTTTCCCGCCGCAGTTGCTTGCGCCATTCGACTTCGACGACCGGTCACTGGTCGAGACGGCGATCCGCCAACAGGCAGGCCACGTCGTCGAGATCCACGTGCCGCAACGGGGTGAGAAGGCGAAGCAAGTCAAGCTTGCGGCGCGAAACGCCCGCTACCAACTCGAGGAGCGCCGGCTAAGAGAGCAGAACGAGACGGAGCGGGCGTCGGAGGCGGTGGTGGAATTGAAGGACAGCCTCGGATTGGCACGAATGCCACGCCGGATCGCTTGTGTGGACATCTCGACGATCCACGGTGAAGACAGCGTCGGCTCGGTGGTGACGTTCCTGAATGGCGCGCCTCGAAAAGCCGGATACCGTCGCTTCCGTGTGAAGTACGCCGAGGGGCAGGACGATTTCGCGATGATGGCGGAGGTGGTCGAGCGATACTTTCGCGGTCTTCTGGACCACGACGAGCCGTTGCCCGATCTGCTGCTGATCGATGGTGGGAAAGGACAGCTCAATGCCGCCCGCGCGGTGCTGGAAGAGCTCGGCGCACTGCCTGATCTCGACGTCGCGGGTCTGGCGAAGCGCGAAGAAGAGATCTACCTGCCCGGACGCAAAGAGCCCGTGTGGCTACCTCGTCGATCGCGGGGACTGCAGACGATGCAGCATATTCGCAACGAGGCTCACCGGTTTGCGGTTGCGTATCACCGCAAGCTTCACAGTCGCCGCCTGATCGGAAGCGAGCTCGACAGCATCCCCGGAATTGGTCCCAAGCGGCGAGCCACCTTGCTGCACCACTTTCAGTCGGTCGATCGGTTACGACACTTGCCCGCCGACGAAATCGCCAAGATTCCTGGATTCTCGATCGCACTCGCCGAGCGAGTGAAGGCGGCGCTCGAGTGACACCCGAGGCGCTGACCACAGCGGTCAAATCCCACGCGCTGGATCTGGGCTTCGATGTCGTGGGTGTTGCTGCCGCCGACCGTGTCAGCGACGCCTCTCGACTCGCCGACTGGCTGAATCGTGGTCACCACGCAAGTATGGATTGGATGGCCAGCTACTTCGAGAAGCGGGTTGATCCGCGTGAGCTGGTGCCCGGGTGTCGTTCGGTCGTGTGCGTCGGCTTGTTGTATCGGCAAAGCGGTGGCGGCCCTCAGCCGGACGGCGTCGCTGTGGCTACCTACGCGTGGGGGGAGGACTACCATCGAGTTCTCAAAGACAAGCTTCATGCGTTGCTGGCATACGGTAGAACGCTTGACGCGAGTTTCGATGGCCGAGCGTTCACCGACTCGGCGCCGGTCATGGATAAGTACTGGGCCGAACGCGCGGGTTTGGGTTGGCGCGGCAAGAACACCAATCTGATCAATGTCGACTTGGGGTCGTTTCTGTTCCTGGGAGAGTTGCTGGTCACCGCCACGCTCGTACCTGACACGCCCGGGATTGATCACTGCGGCACCTGCACGCGTTGCCTCGAAGCTTGTCCGACCGGAGCGCTCATCGAGCCCTATGTCCTCGACTCGGCGCGCTGCATCGCATACCAGACGATCGAACACCGGGATGAGCTGTCTGCTGAGGAGGAAGACGGACTCGGCAACTGGCTCTTCGGTTGTGACGTCTGCCAAGATGTATGTCCCTGGAATCACGATGGCCCGGTCGGGGACGAGCCGCGTTTCGAGCCACGCCGCGAAGCGTGGCCAAGCGATCTCGACGGTGTACTCGGAGTGACGGAGGGTGACTTTGTCAGCCGCTTTGGAGATACCGCCATCGAGCGAACCCGATACCGAGGTTTGGTGCGCAACGCAGCGATCGTGGCCGGGAACACCGGACTCGGCTCAACGTCTGCACTGGAACGCGCGGCGGCCGACAGTGATCCAGTCGTGGCAGGCGCCGCCATGAGAGCGCTCGATCGGAGGCGCCTGCAGTACACCGAAACTGATCAAACATGTTGACCGTTCGTCAGCATGCGGTTGGACCGTTTCAGTCCAACGCCTACTTGGTGTGGGAAGCTGCTCCAGGCGAGGCGTTATTAGTCGATGCTTGCGCCGAGGCACCCCGCCTGTTGCGGAAACTCGACGAGCATGGGCTGACGTTGACGGCGATTCTGCAGACTCACGCGCACGCCGATCACATCGCAGCATTGCCGGATGTGGTGGCCGCGACAGGAGCCCCGGTCTACTTACATCCAGACGCGCGACCGATGCTGACCAGCGCCGAGGAGAACCTTTCTGCGCTAGCTGGCATGCCGGTCACGGCGCCGGTCGAAACGCTCGATGTGGGGGAGGGGGACGAGTTCAACCTGCTGGGTCGCGAACTGAGAATCTACCACACGCCGGGGCACGCGCCGGGAAGCGTGTGCTATCACTTTGTCGACAACGGCATCGTATTCACCGGCGACGCGCTGTTTGCTGGCTCGATCGGCCGGACCGACTTCCCGGGCGGCTCCTATGATTTGCTGGTCGAGAGCATCAAAACAAAGCTCCTCGGGCTTCCGGACGACACCAAGGTTTACTCGGGGCACATGGGCCCGACCACGATCGGCCACGAACGGGAGACGAACCCGTTCCTATAGTATGAAGCGTGCTCTTGAACGATACACGGAGTTCCTGCTGCTCGAGAAGGGCTTGGCGAAGCGCACC